>JBDUCG010000042.1:0-10571 GCA_040003565.1 Chloroflexota bacterium
GGCGCATCGAGGCCGTGACCGGGGTCGGCGCGCTCCGGGAAGTCCGCGACGTGCGCGATCGGCTGGGTCGAGCGGCGGCCGCGCTGCGCGTCCCACCTGCGCGCGTCCCGGAAGCGGTCGCGCAGCTGAGCGAGTCGCGCGAGCGGCTCGAGAAGGAGCTGGCCACGCTGCAGCGCAGCGGGATCGACAGCGTGGCGGCGTCGCTGCTCGCGAAGGCGGTGGTCGTCGGTGACGCGAAGCTTGTCGCTGCCGACGTCGGCGACGGCGACGTCAACCAGCTGCGCGCGCTCTCGGATCGCATCCGCGAGACGATCGGATCGGGCGTCGTCGTGCTGGGCGCGAGGCGCAACGGCACGGCCGCGCTGGTCGTGTACGTGACGAAGGACCTGTCGACCAAGGTGAACGCCGACGCGCTGGTCAAACAGGATCTCGCGCCGATCATCGACGGAAAGGGCGGCGGCCGGCCGGAGAGCGCGTCGGCCGGTGGCAAGGATCCCTCGCGCCTGGCCGAGGCGCTCGAAACGGCACGGGAAATCGTGCGCGAACGTTTGGATGGGGGACGTGACCACCGCTAGCGCGCGCGACACTCGCACCGTCGTGGCGAAGGGCCCGCTGGTCGCCGGCGTGGAGCTCAGCGCGACGGTGGCGCGGGTCATCGTCGCGACGCGCGAGAACGCCCGACTTCGCGTGACCGGCCGAGGCGAGGCAGGTCTGGCCGAGGGTGCGGTGGTCGGCGGGCTGGTCGCGGATCGCGAGTCGGTCGCGGCGGCGCTCGCCACCGCGTTCGGCGCGGCGGAGCGCGGCCAGCGCGCGGAGCGGTCGATCGTGGCGATCGACGGTGACGACGTGCGCACCTATCACCTCTCGACGTCATTCGAGCGCGAGTCATCGGCCGCGCCGGTCGTGGCCGGCGAGATCTCGCGCGCGACACGCGAGGCCGCGACCGTCACCGCAAAGACGGCTGCGGCGAATGCCGAAGAGGATCCCGCGTTGCGTGGCGTGCCGACCGCGCGTCTTCATGAGGACGTCGCGTCGTTGTCGCTCGACGGTCGCCACCTCGCGTCGCTCATCGGCCAGCGCGGCGGACTGGTCGAGGTCTGGAGCGACGTGAGCGTCGCGCCGCTCGTGTTGTCGGGCGCGGCGATGGGCGCGCTGGAAACGGGCCGCCATCGCGGTGCGGTCGTGCCCGGTGCGTACGCTCTCGGGCGCTTGCTCGCGGAGTCCGGCGTGCTCGACGCCGGTGTCCTGCGCCTCGGCGCCGACGTGACCGAGCTCGCGATCCTGCGCGAGGGCCGCGTCGTCGCCACAAGGGCATTCGGTCTTGGCCGCGTCGCGATCGCGTCGCGTCCGGATCGTCTCGATGCGGACGCGAAGGTGTGGGCCGACTGCGTCGTCGCCTCGCTGCACACGCTGGACGGTCTGCCTCCCGGGCGCTGGCTGTTCGTCGGCGTTCCCGATTCGCTGCTCGCGCTGCCGCGCGCGCTTGCCGAGGCGGTGGGCGGGGTGCGCGGCGGCACGGTCGATGTCACGCCTCTGTCGGTCGGCATCGCGAGCCGTGCCTACGCCGACGTGCCGCTGCGCGCGGACGATCTCGTTGCGGTCGGCGCCGCCGCGATCGCATCCGGGATCTACACGTCATGACCGTGCCGGTCGCGGGACGCACCGTCATCGAGCTGGGCGCGCGCGCGAGCGTGCTCGAGGCGGTCGAGCGCATCGACGCGGCCGCCGTCGCGGATGACCTGGTGCTCTCGATCGCGGCCGGGGCGCCCGCGGCGCGCAACGCCGTGTTCTTCGAGGTCGCGCGTCGCGCGGCGGGCACGCGGCGACTCGCGATCGTCTCGCCGGATGCACGGGCTCGCTCTCTCGCATCGTCCGTCCACCTGCCGTCGTTCGCGAGCACCGCCGCGCTCGAACGTCAAGAGCTGGACGCGACCGAGCCGCTCACGACCGCGCGCCGCGCGGCGCTCGCGCGACCGGTGCCCGTCAAACGCGCCGCTGGCGCCTCACCCGTGAACGTCCTCGGTATCCTGGGCAGCCTCCTCGCCGCCGTGCTCGTGCTCATGGTCGTCGTGGGTCCGACCGCGACGGTCGTCGTCGCGCGGGTGTCGAAGCCGCTCGGTCCGATCGAGTTCGACCTGCGCGCCGGTCCGCAGGGCGAGATCCCGGGCGCGCTCACGCTCGTCGCGAACGATCTCAGTCAGAAGTACGCACAACCAGCCACCGGTGAGCGCCTCGATCCGATCAAAGCGAAGGGTGTGGCGCGCCTCTCGAACCTGGACTCGCAGAACGACGTCCGCGTTCTCAAGGGAACCGTGCTGCGCACCCGCGACAACGTTCGCTTCCAGACCACCGAGGAGAAGGTGATCCCGCGCAGCAAGCTCGACATCTTTCCACCGTTCGTGATCTTCGGAACAGCCGACGTAGCGATCGAGGCGATCGAAGCCGGGCCGGCCGGCAACGTCGCGGCCAACACGATCACGCTCACCGACCGCAAAGACTTCGCGGTCAACAATCCGCAGGTGACCAGCGGTGGTGAGGTCAAGAAGTACGCGGTCATCACCGGGTCGGACTACGGGCTCGCGGCGGGCCGCGCCGAGGAGGAGCTCAAGAAGGCGGCACTGAGGAAGGTCGACGACTGGAAAAAGGCCGCGACGAAGGGTCAGCTGATCTACGGTCCGGTGACGAAGGTGACCGGCGTGACCTCCTCATCCGGTCTGGTCGGCACCGAGCCGCCGAACGGAACGTTCGAGCTGACCGTCACGGGAACGGCGACCGGCTACAGCGTGCCCGAGGCGGAGCCGCGGGCGACGACGATCGCGAAGCTGGGGGAGCGCGCCGACCCGGACAGCGAGATCGACGCGCCGGCGGCGGTCGTGGACGTGATCGTCGGCCCGACGCTGCTCGACAACGGCGTGAGCTGGCGGGTCCGCGGGCGCACGACGCAGTACCCGCTCGTCCACGAAGCGCCGCTGCGCGCGTCGCTCGCCGGCCGCGAGTTCGACGCCGCGCGGGATGTCGTCGGGAGCCAGGGACTCGAGCTCAGGACCATCACCGTCTGGCCGGGCTGGTGGCCGCGCTTCCCGTTCTTCGACTCGCGCATCAAGGTGGATACGGAGACTCCCGCGACTTCGGCGTCTCCCTGACCTTGCGTTATCTTGCGCTGGACGTCGGCGATCGCCGCATCGGGCTCGCCGTGGGTGATGACACATTCGGCCTCGCGCGGCCGCTCCGCACACTGGCGCGACGCAACCTGGGGGCCGACATCGCGAGCCTCCGTGATCTGATCGCGAAGGAAGAGGTGAATGCGCTGGTCATCGGTCTGCCTTTGACGCTGCGTGGCGAGGACGGTCCGCAGGCGCTGCGCGTGCGCCGGTTCGCCGCTGCGTGCGAGGCGCTCGGGCTCCCCGTCGACCTGTACGACGAGCGCTTCACCACGGCCGAGGCCGCGCACCGCGGCGCGCCTGACCTGGACGCCGGCGCGGCGACCGTCCTGCTCGAAGACTTCTTCACGCGACGCCGGGCGAGCTGATGCCCTCATCGCGCGGCCACCCTACGCGCGCGGCGCCGCCGCCCCACAAGCGGTCGTCACTTGGCCCGTTCGCGTTCCTCCTCTTCGTCGCGTTGCTCGTCGTCGGTCTCTACTTCGTAGCGCGGCCGCTCGCCGAGGACGCTGCCATCGCGTACGTCGCCGAACACGACACGCTGCTGCGTCAGGATTTCGTCCGCGGCTTCGTGGCGGATCGGGTCGGCAATGAGGTCGACCTCGCCAAGGACACACGAGCCGATAATCGACCGTTCGTGATCACGCGCGGCGAGACCGCGGGACAGATCGCGAAGCGGCTCGAGCAGGACGGCATCATCCGCTCCGCCCTCGCGTTCGACTACGTCCTCTACGAGACCCAGCGCGAGAACGCCCTGCAGTCCGGCACCTACACGGTTTCGGCAGCGCTCACCCCCAGAGATCTGGCGAAGCTCTTCGAGAAAGCGCCGGGGGAGCAGATCGTGCTGCGGATCATCGATGGCTGGCGCCTCTCGGAGATCGCGACCGCCGTGAACAAAGCGTTCCCCTCGATCTCCAAGGAGGCGTTCACCACCGCGGCGGTCGTGGGCGACCGGAAGAACACCGTGCTCAGCGGGCTCGACCCAACGGCGCCGCTCGAGGGATATCTGTTCCCCGACACGTATTTCATGCGCCCGGACATGACGGGGCCGCGGATCGTCGACGTGCTGCTTGACACCTTTGAGCGAAAGGTCGGGGCGACCCTCCGCGCCGCGGCGGCGGACCGAAAGGTCGCGATCTACGACATCGTGAAGCTTGCCTCGATCGTCGAACGCGAGGCGCGCGACCGGAACGAGAGCCCGATCATCGCCGGCGTGTACACGAACCGCCTGAAGATCGGCATGAAGCTCGACGCTGATCCGACGATCCAGTACGCGATCGGCGAGTGGCGCGAGCTCTCACTCGATGACCTGAAGCTCGACTCGCCGTACAACACCTACCGCGTCGCGGGACTCCCTCCGACGCCCATCGCGAATCCCGGCGTCGCCGCGCTCGAGGGCGCCGCGAAGCCGGCCGACGTGCCGTACTTCTACTTCGTCGCGAAGAGCGACGGCACCGGTGGACACGCCTTCGCCGTCACGCTCGAGGAGCACGAGGCCAATCGGGTCAAGTACGGGAACAAATGAGCGTGTGACGCATGGCGACCATTTACCTCCTGGGTCACCCCGTCGCGCACTCCCTCTCGCCGGCGATGCAGAACGCGGCGTTCCTCGCGCTCGGGCTGCCGCATCGCTACGAGACGCGCGACGTTGAGCCGGAACGGCTCGAGGACTTCGTCGATGCCCTCCGCAGGGACGACGTGCTGGGCGCGAACGTGACGATCCCGCACAAGGAACGCGCGATGCGCTACGTGGACGAGGCCGGCAAGGAGGCGCGCCAGGTCGGCGCCATCAATACGATCGTGCGCCGCGGAGCGCGCCTCGTCGGCGAGAACACCGACGTGTATGGCTTCGAGCGCGCGCTCAACGAGCCGCGGCCCGTGCCGAACGCGAAGATCTTCGCCGGAGAGACGGTGCTCGTCCTGGGGGCGGGCGGCGCGGCGCGAGCGTGTGCCGTCGTCCTCCTCGCGCGTGGGAATGAGGTGCGCATCGCGAACCGGAGCCGGGCGCGCGCCGAACAGCTGGTCGCCGGGATCGAGGTCGATGGCAGGCGGCCCACGGCGGTCCTCTGGCCGACGGCCGCGGACCTCGCCGCGGTCGACGGCGTGGTCAACGCGACCCCAGTGGGCCTGCACGGCGAGGATCCGCTGGCGGGGATCGAGATACGCGAGCACTTCCGCGTTGTGGACCTTGTGCCCACCGCCGCGGTCACGCCGCTCGTCAAGAGGGCTCGCGCCGTCAAGAATGTCGTGGTCGTGGACGGACTCTTGGTCCTGCTCTACCAGGCGGCACGCTCGTTCACGCTGTGGACGGGCCGCGAGGCGCCGCTCGCGGTGATGCGCGCCGCCCTGCCGCGGGCGATATGAGGCTCATTACCGCGGGCGAATCGCACGGGCCGGGGCTCGTCGCCGTGCTCGATGGGGTGCCGGCCGGCGTGCCGATCGCGGCCGCCGACATCGACAGCGACCTGCGGCGGCGGCAGCTCGGCTACGGCCGAGGCGCGCGGCAAAAGATCGAGCGTGACGCCGTGAACATCACCGGCGGCGTGCGGCATGGCCGCTCCACCGGCGCACCGATCGCGCTGCAGATCGCCAATCGCGACGCTGTCAACTGGGAGCGCGTGATGAGCGTCGAGCCGGTGGTGGACCCGCCGGATGCGGTGACGCGTCTGCGCCCCGGCCACGCCGACCTCGCTGGCGCGCTCAAGTTCGGGCACGACGATGTCCGCGACGTCATCGAGCGTTCCAGCGCGCGCGAGACGGCGGCGCGCGTCGCCGCCGGAGCGGTGGCGAAGGCGGTGCTCAGGCTCGCCGGGATCGAGGTGAGGAGCGAGACGAAAGCGATCGGCGACGTCGAGAGCGACCCGCACTTCGATACCGATGCCGTCGAGGGCAGCGAGGTGCGCTGCGCAGACGAGGCGAAGTCGAAGGCGATGATCGCCGCGATCGCGGCCGCGCGCGACGCCGGCGACACCCTCGGCGGGATCGTGGCTCTTCGAGCCACCGGCCTGGTCGCGGGTCTCGGAACGTCTGCGCAGTGGGACCGCCGGCTCGACGGACGCATCGCACAGGCCCTCCTCTCGATCCAGAGCGCGAAGGGCGTGCAGTTCGCCGACGCGTTCGCCGCGGCGCGCGAGCGCGGCAGCGCGGTGCACGACCCCATCACGGTCAAGGACGGGTCGTTCACGCGCACGCGCAACCGCGCCGGCGGTCTCGAGGGCGGCATGAGCAACGGTGAGAACATCACCGTCGAGGTCGCGTTCAAGCCGATCTCCACGCTGATGAAGCCGCTGCCGTCGGCGGACCTGCGCACCGGCGCGCCCTCGCCGGCACACGTCGAGCGCAGCGACGTCTGCGTCGTGCCCGCTGCGGGTGTCGTCGCGGAGGCGATGCTGGCGTTCGTCCTCGCCGATGCGCTGGTCGAGAAGTTCGGCGCCGACAACGCCGACGATCTCGTCGCGGCTGTCGACCGCTACCGCACGCGTCTCCATCCCATCGACCAGCGCCGCTAGCCGTGCACCTCTTCCTTGTCGGGCCGCCAGGCATCGGCAAGAGCACGGTCGCGCCGCTCCTCGCGGCCAGGCTCGGCGCGAGCGTCATCGAGATCGACCGTGCCATCGCGCGCCGCGCGCGCAAGAGCAACAGCGACCTCGTCGAACAGGATGGGATGGAGCGCTTCCGCGATCTCGAGTCGCGTGTCATTGCGACGCTTCGGCCGACGCCGGCGTGGATCATTGTCGATACCGGTGGTGGCACCCCGATCCGCGAGGGCAACCGCACGCGCATGCGCGAGCTCGGTCTCATCATCGGCCTGCGCGGATCGCTCCAGCGCGTGACAGCCGGGATCGTCGCGACGATGGCGAAACGCCCGAACAGGGATGCATCCTCACCCTGGTATGTCGCGCCCGCGGATCGCGCGAGGGCGGTGCTCCGCGAGCGCCGCGCCGCCTACGCGGACGCGGACGTCACATTCGACGTGGACCGGGACGCCACAGCTGACGACACCGCCGATGCGATCGCGGCGTGGATCGTCGCGGCCCGCGGCATCCGGATCGATGTGGGCGGTGAGCGTCCGTATCCCGTGCTCGTGCGCGCCGGCCTGATCGACCAGGTCGGCACGCACCTTGGCGACCTCGGCTGGTCGGGTCGCGTCGCCGTGGTCAGCGAGCGATCAGCGGCAGCGCGGTACGAGCAGCGTCTGATGCGCTCGCTGCAGCACGCAGGCTTCGATCCGGTCGCGCTGCACCTGCCGACCGGCGAGCGCGCGAAGTCCGTGCGCGCGGTCGCGAAGCTCTGGGGCGATCTCGCGTCGGGCGGCCTCGGACGCGACGGCGGCATCGTCGCCCTCGGCGGCGGCGCGGTCGGCGACGCTGCGGGGTTCGCTGCCGCGACGTATCTCCGCGGCGTCCGCGTCGCGCACGTGCCGACGACGCTCCTGGGGATGGTCGACGCCGCGATCGGCGGCAAGACCGCGATCGACATCCCGGCCGGCAAGAACCTGGTCGGCGCGTTCCATACGCCCGATGCGGTGTTCGCGGATGCAGGCGTTCTCGCGACGCTGCCACAGCGCCAGCTCTCCTCGGGGCTCGCGGAGGTCGTGAAGAGCGCGTTCCTCGCGGACCGCGAGGCGGTCGCGCACGTCGATCGCTCGCTCGACGCCGTCCTGCGCGGCGCCATCGGGCCGCAGCTCACGACCATCGCGCTGGCCGCCGAGGTGAAGGCAGGCATCGTCACGCTCGACCCGCGCGAGAGCGGCCTGCGCGAGCTGTTGAACTTCGGCCACACGCTCGGCCACGCCTACGAAGCAGCCTCCGGGTATCGCGTGACGCACGGCGAGGCGGTGGCCATCGGCCTCGTCTTCGCGTCGGCGCTATCCGAAACGCTCGGGCTCGCGCCGCGTTCGCTGCGTATCGACGTCGAGCGGCTGCTCGCGCGTGCGCGCCTGCCGATCCGCGCGCAGCTGACGCCCGAGGTCTGGACCTACCTGCAGCGGGACAAGAAGGCGCGCGCGGGCAAGGTGCGCTGGATCCTCCCGCGACGCATCGGGCGCTTCAGCGAGGTCACCGACGTCGGCGACGGCGCTTTGCGCGCGGCGGCCCGGCTGGTGCAGGGTCGTGCGGCATGACGCGCTTTCTGCTGGTCAACGGTCCGAACCTGAACACGCTTGGCACGCGCCAGCCGCAGATCTACGGGACCACGACCCTGAAAGAGGTCGTCGAGCGCTGCACGCTCGTCGCGCGCGAAGCGGGCGCGACGGTCACTGCGTTCCAGTCCAATCACGAGGGCGCGATCATCGACTTCCTGCAGCAGCACGCCGCGGCCGATGGTGCCATCATCAATCCTGGAGGGCTCGCTCATACCTCCGTCGTGCTCCGTGACGCCGTAGCGGCCTGCAAGTTCAAGGTCGTCGAGGTGCACATCAGCGACGTGATGAAGCGCGAGTCCTTCCGCCACCATAGCTATTTGACGGACGTGACCGCCAAACAAGTCGTCGGCCTCGGCGTTGTCGGCTACGAGGTCGCGCTCCGTTGGCTCATCGAGGAGACGAAGAAGAAGCAGTGATAAGCACCGGGGAGATCAAGCGGGGCATCACCGTCGAGATCGACGGCCAGCTCTACCAGATCGTCGAGTTCCAGCACATCAAGATGGGCCGCGGCAGCGCGCAGGTCCGGATGAAGCTGCGCAACGTGCGCAAGGGCGACCTCATCGAGAAGACGGTGCAGGCCGGCGAGCGCTTCCAGCGCGCCCGGCTCGACCACCGCGTCGTGCAGTTCATGTACAAGGACGGCACGCACTTCCACTTCATGGATACGAAGACCTACGACCAGCTCGCGCTCGACGCGGACCAGCTCGGTGACGCCGTGAACTACCTCACGGACGGCATGGAGGTCACGCTCAACGAGTACGAGGGCGAGCCGATCGGCGTCGACATGCCGGCCTCGATCGTGATGACGGTCGCCTCCACCGACTTCGGCCTCAAGGGCGACACCGCGACCGGCGCGACGAAGCCGGCGACGCTCGAGTCGGGACTCAAGGTGAACGTGCCACTGTTCGTGAAGGCCGGGGACAAGGTCAAGGTCGACACGCGCACGGGTGAATATCTCGAACGCGCCTAAAGACGTCCTGCGCGTCGGTCAGCTCGCGATCCGGCTGGCGGAGCACATCCAATCCGGCGACGAGTTCAAGGATCTGTGGGTGGAGGGCGAGGTCACGCAGGCGCGGGTGTCGCCCGCAGGTCACGTGTACTTCACGCTCCGCGACCAGGTCGGCCAGCTCCAGTGCGTGCTCTTCGCATCGCAGGCCGCGCAGATCGCGCTCACGCCACGCGACGGCACCAAAGTGCTCGCGCACGGCTGGGTCGAGTTCTATCACCGTGAAGGCCGCTGCCAGCTGCGCATCGACGATGTCCGCCCCGCCGGCGCGGGCGACGCGTTCCTGCGGCTCGAGGCGCTCAAGCGGCGCCTGACGGCCGAGGGCCTCTTCGCGCAGGAACGAAAGCGCGCTCTCCCGGCCGCGCCGCGTCGCGTCGGTGTGGTCACGAGCCCGATCGGCGCCGCGTGGCGTGACGTGCAGACGGTCGTCGCGCGGCGCGATCCGCGCATCGAGCTGATCCTCGCGCCCGCCCAGGTGCAGGGCGTCGGCGCGGTCGAGTCGCTGATCGCAGCGCTCGACGGCCTGGCGCAGCTGCGCGAGCTCGACGTCGTGATCATCGCGCGCGGCGGTGGTCCGAGCGAGGATCTTGCCGCGTTCAACGACGAGGCGCTGGTGCGCGCGATCGCGCGTTTCCCCCGGCCGGTCGTCTGCGGCGTCGGTCACGAGACCGACGTGACGCTCGCCGATCACGCCGCCGATCTGCGCGCGCCGACGCCGTCCGTCGCGGCGGAGCTGGTCGTGCCCGACTCGACGCGCCATCAGGTCGCGGCCGAGCGGCTCTGGCGGCGCATCGCGACGCGCATGCGCGAGGCGCTTGAGGGACGGCGCCGCCGGCTCGTCGAGGCGCGACGGCTGATCGAGCGGCGCGCACCGCCCGCGAAGGTCGCGGCGCTGCGGCAGCGGCTCGACGAAGACCGGCGGCAGATCGATCGCGCCGTCGCGCGGCTGGTTCCCTCACGGCGCCAGCGACTGCTCGGCTCGCATCGCCGGCTCGAGGCGCTGTCGCCGCTCAAGGTGCTCGGCCGCGGTTACGCGATCGTCGAGGGGGAAGATGGGCGGGTGCGCGCGTCGGTGGCGACGCTCCGGCCAGGCGAACGCGCCAGACTGCGTATGCGCGACGGGCGCGCGCAGGTCACCGTGGAGGAGACGACGAAGAGTGGCTGAAGCCGAGCCGAGCATCGAAGACGCGCTCGTGCGTCTCGAAGCGATCGCCGACCGCCTCGAGGATCCGTCACTCGACCTCGACGAGGCCGTGCGTCT
>JBDUCG010000262.1:0-3122 GCA_040003565.1 Chloroflexota bacterium
TCGTCGATGGGCGGCGGTTCGTCGATGGGCGGCATGAAGATGGACGCCCCCAAGTCGACCGGTGGTCGCAAGAGCACGGCGCGCAAGAAGACCACCGCGAAGAAGAAGACCACCGCGCGCAAGAGCACGGCGCGGAAGAAGACGACTGCCAAGAAGACCACAAAGCGCAAGAGCACCGCTCGCAAGTCGACCGCGCGCAAGGGCACGCGGAAGAGCACCGGTCGCAAGTCGACCGCGCGTAAGAGCACCGGTCGCAAGCGCCGCCGGTAGCCCTTTTTCCTAGAGAAACGAGACACGCCGCCCGGCTGGGCGGCGTGTTTCCGTTTACGAGCGCTGTCGTGCTAGTTGCGCTTGCCGCGGCCCATTCCGGGCTTGCGCCCGTGGTTGGCCTTCTTGCTGCGCCAACCCAGCTTGCCCGTCGTCTTCTGCTTCTTCTGCCCTTTGCTCATGCCGAGTCGTGGCCTCCACTAAAGAGATGGAGCTGCAGCGCCCGCGTCGGCGGGGCGATCAGCTCGGTCACGAGCCATTGTGCGATGTCCGCGCCCGGTGCGTCCGCGGCGAGTCCAACGCGCGAGCGAGCGCTCTCAAGTCGCTTCCGCGTCGCACGTGGATCGAGCCCCAGCGCCCGCGCGGTGTCGGTTAGCGAGCGCTCGAGCACGTCCCGCAGGACAAAGACACCCAGGTCGGCACCGCGGAGAGCATGGCGACCGACGAGGTCGCGCAGCCCGGCGCCGAAGAGGCGACCGGTCGCCACGGCGTCGCGGATGGTCGACGCTGCCTCGCCGTCGAGCTCGCCGATCCGCAGGAGCGCGGCGATCTCGCCGTCGGGAAGATGACGTGCCTGCTCGAGCGAGGCCAGGAACCGCTGGACGACCACGTCATCGGACACGGTGGGCGTGACGGTTCCCGGCTCGGAGGCGGCGATACGACCGAGGGCGGTCGCGAGCGCGCGGCGCAGGCCATCGAGGTCGGCGAAGCGCACGACGTCGACGACCGCGGGATTGCCGAGAAGCAGGCGCGAGACCGTCCGGTCCCGCTCGACCACGAGCACCACCGGCACGGCGTGTTCGCGGGCGAGCTCGACCTCGATGCCCACACCGAAGGACGGGATGCCCGCGTAGGCCACGACGACACGCGCCGACGTCACGTGCGCCCGGTCGATGTCGTACACGGCACGCGGATCCAAATGCGTGGCAGCCACGGGATCCGTGACGCGGTGGGGAAGGTACGCGCGGAGGCCCACCGATTCCACCACCTCGGCCAGCAGCTCGTAGAAGAGCCGCGTGCGCGCGCCGTCCTCGAGCGCGGTGAGCGCGCCCGAGACGTACGCCTCGCCGGTGCGGACCGTGGTCTCACTGTCCATGGGCGGTCGATTGTGGAGTGCCCGTCAAGGACGGAACGGGATACGCGGAGTGCTCGAATACCTAGAATCGCCGCCGTGCCGGAGACACGTCTCCCGGACCATCTGCGGCGTTATCCGCTCTTCGCCAAGCTCGCCGACGCCGAGGTCGCGCAGTTGGCGGAGCGCATGCGCATGAAAACGTTCAAACGTGGCGAGGCCCTCTTCCGCAAGGACGATCCCGGCATGCACCTGTACGTCGTCCTCGCCGGCGCGGTGAAGATCGCGCTGCCGGGCGAGTTCGGTCAGGAGGCCCTGGTCTCGATCATGCGTCCCGGCGACTTCTTCGGCGAGCTCGCGCTCTTCGATGGGAGTCCCCGCTCCGCGTCGGCGACGGCGCTCGAGGACACCCGCGCCGCGCTCCTCGCGCGCGACGACTTCCTCACCTTCCTCGAGGCGCACCCGGCGGCCGTCCGCGTGGTGCTCGGTGCGCTCGCGAAGACGATCCGCCGGCTCTCGGATCGGGTCGAGGACCTCATCTTCCTCGACGTGCCGAGCCGTGTAGCGAAGTACCTGCTCGACCTCGCGCAGGTCGACGGCACGGCAAAGCTGGAGCTCACGCTCACCCAGGACGAGCTCGCTGCCTTCATCGGCGCGTCGCGCGTGTCGGTGAACCGGGTCCTCGGCGATCTCGAGCGGCGCGAGATCATCGGCATCCGGCGCCGGCACATCGTCATCGTCGATCCCGATCGCCTCGCGAAGGAGATCCGGGTCTGATGGCGCCAAAGCGCCCGCTCATCCTGGTGGTCGAGGACGATCCCGCGCTCGGCGACGTGATCGTCACGGCGCTCCGCGACGACGGTCTGGACTCAAAGCTCGCCAGCGACGGGGACGAGGCGATGCGGCTGGTCGACGCGCTCGAGCCGTCGTGCATGGTCCTCGACCTCATGATGCCTAGGCGCGACGGCTTTTCGGTGCTGCGCGAGCTGCGCTCGGATGGCCGTATCGCCAAGATGCCGGTGGTCGTCGTGACCGCGATGTTCGGCCTATCCGAGCGGAACTACGCGACGGAGCTCGGCGCGGCCGACTACGTCACCAAGCCGTTCGAGCTCGATGACCTCGTCGGCCGCGTGCGCGCCCTCATCTCGCCGAACGCGGTGTAGCTACGCGCGGGCACCCGCAGTCAGCTGGCTGGTGCAGTAGCGGCAGCGCGTCGCCGAGGCCAGGATCTCCTCACTGCAGAACTGGCAGAACTTCGTTGGTGCGGCCTTCGGCACGAACGAACGCGCGATGAGGAACACCACGAACGCGACGATGATGAACGTGATCACGGTGTTGATGAACACGCCGTAGTTGATCGTCGCGAGGCCGGCGTCCTGCGCGGCCTTGAGCGTCGCCGGGTGCTTGCCCGAGAGGTCGATGAACAGGTTGTTGAAGTCGACCCCGCCGAGGGCCAACCCGACCGGCGGCATGATGATGTCCTTCACCAGCGAGTTGACCACTGCCGCCAGGGCGACGCCGATGATGAACGCGAGAGCCAGCGCGAGCACATTCGCTTTGAGCAAGAAGTCTTTGAACTCGGACCCCATTTGGTTGGAACCTCCACGCCTACGTCGGCGATAGCAATCAGCACGCTGGGTGCCAGGCTTACGGCCGAGGAAGCGAGCTTTACAAGGCCGATAGGCCTTGCTGCCCACGCGAGCGAGGCGAGAGGTGCGCAGACACATGCTTGACGACCGCGCCCGCGCCTTGGTAGGCTTTTAGCACTCTCAAGGGGAGAGTG
>JBDUCG010000263.1:0-3116 GCA_040003565.1 Chloroflexota bacterium
GCGTCAGCTCTGCCGGCCGAGGGTGAGGTCGACGGTCTGCTGTTTTCCATCCCGGATGATCGTGAGCTTCACCTTATCGCCCGGTCGGGTGTGCAACAGGATGGAGCTGATCGGGTGCGTGCCGTCGATCTGCTGATCGTTGACCTTCGTGAGGACGTCGTTCGACTTCAGGCCGGCCTGGGACGCGGGCGAGCCGGACACGATCTGGGTCACGATGATCCCCTGGGTCTGCGACGGCAGACCAAGCGCGGCCGCCGCGCGCGGTGAGAGGAGGCTGTAGCCGATCCCGATCGCGCCGCGCTCGATCTTGCCGGATTTGATGAGCTCATTCGCGATCTCCTTGATCGTGTTGCTCGAGATGCTGAAACCCAGCCCTTCGGACCCGGCCTGCCGATTGACGAGCGTGTTCATGCCGATGACCTGCTTCGTCGCAGCCCAGATGAGCGGGCCACCCGAGTTGCCCTGGTTGATCGCCGCGTCGGTCTGGATGAGGTCCTCGAGCACCACCGTGTCGGTCTCCGGCACCCGCCGCCCTTTGGCCGAGACGACGCCCGTGGTGACGGTGTTCTGCAGCTCGCCGAGCGCGCTGCCGATGGCCACGACCGTGGAGCCGACCGGCGCGTCGTCACTGTTCGCGAGCGTCGCGGCTTTGAGGGCGCTCGCAGGGACCTGGAGCACGGCGACATCGGTCTTGTCGTCGCGGCCGATGAGCTTCGCGCCCTTCACGACCTTGTTATCACTGAAGATCACGTCGAACGATGCGCCCGGGTCGGTGTCGCGGACATTCTCGATGACGTGATTGTTCGTCACGATGTAGCCGCGCGCCGCGTCGATGACGAAGCCCGAGCCGCTTGACTGGGCTGTGCCATTGGGCAGCCGGTTGACGACGGTGACCACGGACGGCAGGAGCTCGTTGACCGCGTCGACGATGACGTCGCTCGCGGGTCCGGGGATCACGCTCACCGGCCGGGCGCTGGCGAGCGGCGCGGTGGCGCCCGCACCGTCAGTTGGCGTGGTCAGGCGCGCGTTCGTGGCGACGTAACCGCCCGCGGCGCTGCCGAGCGCGCCCACGAGGATGCCGATCAGGAGGAGGGCAGCGCCGCTGGTCCCGCCACGCTGCGGCGGCGGGGACGGTGCGTACGGGTGACCCATTGGGGTCTCGCTCATGCCACGCTCCCCATGCGCGCTACTTCTTGACGCGCCCCGCGGCGTCGGCGCCGGCGGCGGCAGTGCGCTTGCGCCGCGCGGTCGGCTTGATGAGCTCGGGCTCGACGAGCTGGCCGCTCGCAAGTGCGCGGATCTCGAGGTCGACGTGCGAGTCGGGCTCGATCGTCACATTCCAGGTGCAGGTGATCTCCGTCTGCTCGTAGATGCGCTCGAAGCCCTCCTCCGAGTTGGCGATCGCGTACACCGGCCGCGCGCTGGTCTCGGCCGGCGGATCGACGGTGAAGGCGATATCGAAATGCCGGGCCTCAGAATGGGCCGCGATCTCGCTGACGTTGCGAACGTTCTCGAGCGCCTTGCCGGGCGTGGTCTTGCGCGAGCCAAGCGTGATGAGATCACCGACGTTCGCCTCCCCGACGAACGCGATGTTCGACGTGCTGGTGAAGGTGAGCTCGATGGTCTCGTCACCCTCGTTGCGCAGGCGGTAGCGCACACCGGCCGCAAGGCCTTCGTCGGCGATGCGGATGTCCTTGCGGATGCCCAGGCCGGGGACCGCCGCGAGCGAACGCGCCGGCGGCTCGAGGATCAAGCTGACCGTGCGTGCCTCACGCTGCGGGGTCAATACGTAGATGAGTGCGCGCAGGCTCACCGCGTCATCACGCCCGACCGAGAGGCTGTCCTGGAAGAACGCGCGACGCGCGTCGTCGTACTCGAGGAGCTTCACCAGGCCGCGCTCCTTCGCCCGCACGACCTCGTGGATCGACTTGGCATCCTTGTCGGCCTTCCCGACCTTCACCTTGCCGGCCTTCTCGGCGCGGCGCAGCTGCTCGTGCTCGGCCTCGGGCCGCCGCGCGAGCGTGTCGATGAGGTTCACCGCGGGCGCGTACACGTCCCACTCGATGATCGAGCCACCCTGCACGTGCACGAAGACCGCGCCGGCATTGCCCCGGAAGATGTATTCGTCGTGGCCGTCAACGTCGTAGTCGCGCTGCTCGCCATAGGCGACACGACGCTCGGCGAGCATGCGCTCCGCGCGGAGCAGGGCGCCGTACGCATCGGCCCGCAGGTGCGGCAGGTACAGACCGCCGAACACCCCGTGCCAATACACGTCGTTCGTCTGCGCGCGCCACAGATTCTGCTGTGCCTGGCGCACCTCGGCCGATGCGTCGAGGATGCTGCGGCGGGCGAGCTCCTCGGACACGATCAGCATCCGCTTGTGCAGCGCGTTGGCTTCGGGGTATTTCGCGAGGAAGTTGCGCCAGAGCGGCAGCGCGACAAGCGGCTCGAGGTCGTCCTTGAGGGCATTGCGTGCCTGCGTGAAGCGGCGTGATGCCGCCGCGTCGAGCGACCACTCGCCCATCTCGTGGTACGTGCCGCTTGGGAGATACACGCGGCGCTGCGGCTTCTGGAAGATCCAGGCGTCCTCCAGGGTCGTCGTCTCGAGGAAGTCGGCGTGCGCGATCTGGGTGAAGAAGTCCTCGAGCCAGCCGTCCTTGTGGACGCGCTGGTATGTGCCCGGCCAGGCGCCGAACTTCTCGCCATCGTCCGCGTACACGACGAGCTTCGCGCCGGCGGCCTGCCGCTCGCGCAGCTCTTTCATCGTCTGGCTCACGTCGCGGAACGGGATGAGGTAGCGGAGGCGCGTATTGCCGGGGTACACGACGAGCGGGAAGCCCTGGTCTTCGGTGATGAACGACTCGCCGAGCTCGTCGCGACGCAGGCCCGCCTGGAGGAAATGCTCTTCATCGAGGACCGTGTACGCGACGCCGGCCTCGGCAAGGACCGATGGGAGGTGTGGCTCCCACACCCGCTCGGTGAGCCACGCGCCAAGCGGACGACGACCGAACACTGCCGTCACGCGATCGGTGAGTGCGCGGATCTGGCCGACCGCGTCGCGACGCGGGATACCGACCAGGATCGGCTCGTGGTAACCGCCGGAGAGGAGCTCGATC
>JBDUCG010000264.1:0-3113 GCA_040003565.1 Chloroflexota bacterium
TCATGACCTGGTCGATCTCGGTCTTGGCCTTCGCGACCATCTCCTCGATGCGCGCGGGATGGATCCGGCCGTCGACGAGGAGACGCTCGAGGGCGCGCTTCGCGACCTCGCGGCGGATCGGATCGAAGCCGGACACCACGACGGCCTCGGGTGTGTCGTCGATGATGAGATCGACGCCGGTGAGCGTCTCGAGGGTGCGAATGTTGCGACCCTCACGCCCGATGATCCGGCCCTTCATGTCGTCGCTGGGTAGCGCAACAACTGTCACGGTGTGCTCGGCGGTGTGCTCGGCGGCGTAGCGCTGGAGTGCCATCGTGATGATGTCCCGCGCCCTGGCATCGGCGGTCTCGCGCGCCTCCGCCTCCATGTCGTGGACCTTGCGGTTGGTGATGTCGCGCATCTCGTCTTCGACGCGCTTCAACAGGAGGCCACGCGCTTCGTCCATCGACAAGCCCGCCACGCGGGCCAGCTCGGTCCGCTGCTCGGTCTGCAGCTGACCGACCTTCTCGCGCTCGGCCTCGAGCTCGAGCTCCTTCTCGACCATGCGACGCTCGCGCTGATCGACGGCGGCGAGCTTTTGATCGAGCTGTTCGTCCTTTTTGTCCAGCCGGGTCTCGTAGCGCTGCAGCTCAGCACGGCGCTCCCGGTTCTCGGTCTCGGCGGTCTTGGCCAGCGTGATGGCCTCGTCCTTGGCCTCGAGGAGGATCTCCTTCTGCTTCGCGCGGGCCTCCGCGACCAAACGCTCCCCATTCGCGCGCGCGGCCGTTTCACTGCCGAGCGCGAGGGAACGGCGGACCAGGAGGGCAACGGCGAAGCCGACGAGGCCTCCGACGAGGGCCACAAGGCCCACGACGAGGGGGTCGGGCATCTCAAGTTCCTTTCCGTGTGGCGCGAACGCGAGGACGCTCGCCGTACTGGGGCGGACGCCCCTTTGATCGCGTAAGCGGCCGACGGAACGGCGTGCCCCGCCGGCCGGGGTTCACAAGTTCTAAGTACGCTGAGGATAACGCGGGTCACCCCGCGTACGCAATGCGGACGGCGCTAGGCTGCCGCGATGCGCGAATACGCACCGACCGGGACGCGTCTCCTGCTCGCCAGCTCCTTCGTCTCGACCGTGCCGATGGGCTACCTGCTCGTGGTGTTGCCCCTCTACCTCGACCGCGCCGGCATCCAACCCGCCTTCATCGGACTCCTCTACACCGTGTCCGGACTGGTCACGTCGGTCATCGTGGCGTTCTCCGGCGTGTTCGCAGACCGCTGGGGCCGCCGGCGCTTCCTCGTCGCGGGGACGCTCATGCCGGTGCTCAGCTACGTCGTGTTCGCCGCGACGACCGACCCCGCGTGGCTCATTGCCGCGAGCGTCCTTGGTGGTGTCGGCCTCGCCAACGGCGCCGCCGGCGCGCTGACGATCTCGAGCTTCGACGCGCTCCTCGCGGAGAAGGCGAGCGAGGCGCAGCGCACGCGTGTGTTCGCGGCGAGCCAGGCGCTCTGGAGCCTTGCGCTCGCGATCGGTTCCATCGCCGCCGCAGTGCCAACGCTCCTCCGCACCAATTTCGGCATCGGCGATCTCGAGAGCTACCGGCTTCCCTACCTTGCGATGGCCGCGCTCACCGTCGCCGCGGCCGTGGTGCTCGTTCCGCTGCGCGAGGACGCCGGCGTGCGGGCCGCGCGCGTCGCGTCGGGCTGGCTGCCGCGCCGTTCACGGCCGGCGATCGCGACGTATGCGCTCGGGATCGGCTTCCTCGGCTTCGGCCTGGGCATCGCCGTGCAGCTCCTGCCGCTGTGGTTCGGCCTGCGCTTCGGCGTCAGCGAGGCCGACCTCGGCCCGTGGTACGCCGCGGCGCAGATCCTCTCGCTCGCGACGGTCATCGTCATCCCGTTCCTCGAGCGGCGCCTCGGCGGACCGCGCACCGTGCTCTTTGCGCTCTCCGCGAGCGGCACCTGTCTCGCGCTCATCGTCCTCGCGCCGGTCTTCAATGTGGCGGCGTCGCTGTTCGTGCTGCGCGGCTTCTTCACGAACCTGTCGTGGCCGCTCCAGCAAGCGCTGCTGATGACCGCGACCGTCCCGGAGGAGCGCGCGACCGCGGTGGGCTCGGGCTTCGCGGTGTGGGGATTCACGAACGCTCTCGGTCCGCTCGCCTCAGGCGCGCTGCTCGGTGCCGGCATCTTCGTGCTCCCGCTCCTGGTCGGTTCGCTGATGTACTTCTGTGGTGGCCTCGCGTTCGGCATCGGGTTCAGTCGGTTGCTGCGTGCCTCTTCCTGAGAACGAGACGCGGCTCGACGAGGCCGCGCTCGCGCGCCTGCTCGCCGCGGGCGCGTGGCGGCGCGATGGCGACGCGATCACGCGCACGTTCACGTTCAAGGGCTTCAAAGGCGCGATCGCTTTCGTAAACCGCGTCGCGGAGGCGGCGACGCTCGCGAATCACCACCCCGACATCCACGTCGAGCGGTACCGCACCGTCCGCATCGTGCTCACCACGCATGCGACGAGCGGGATCACCGATGCCGACGTCGAGTTCGCCCAGCGGATCGACGAGCTCGATGCGTAAGGGCGTCCTTGCCGTGCCGATCTATTTCATCGCCGTCGGAGTGGGCCACGTCGCACTCGCCATGTACTGGACCCAGCTCACCGTCGGCCTCCCACGCGACGGCCAGGCGTTCTCCGGGACGGCGCTTCTCGGAGCTGGCTTCGTGTTTCTCGGCATGCTGGTGTTCGCTGTTGCGCTCGCGTTCGAGAGGAACCTTGCCGCTCTGGGTCGCGGAAGCGTTGCGGCACTTGCGGTCGCCGGAGCGGTCGTCGCGTACACGGCCAGCCGTGGCTACGTGATGGGCGGACTGACTGGTGCTGCGCCGTGCATCGTCGAAGGAACTGTGCCCGTCTGCGCGCCGGGTACCTACATCGCGGACGGCCAACCGGACGTGTTCGTGATGCTGCTGGCGGCCGTGGTCGCATACGCGTTGGCGCACGTCGCTGCGCGGCTGCAAGAGCCCCGACGCTTGTAGTCGAAGTAGTCGAGCGAAGAGAAGGAGGACGGAAGGGCCCGAAATGGCCCCTCCGCCTCGATCGTGGCGACCGCGGCGCTACTTGCCGTTGCCACCCTTGCGACCCGGGT
>JBDUCG010000265.1:0-3104 GCA_040003565.1 Chloroflexota bacterium
CCTTCACTCGTCCGTGGTAGCGGTACCCGCCGCGGTCGAAGACGACCTCGGTGATGCCCGCCTTCTTCGCGCGGTCGCCCAGAGCGGTGCCCACGGCCTTCGCACGCTCCGATTTCTTGTCCTTGCTGTCCTTCGTATCGAGGCTGGAGGCAGCCGCGAGCGTCTTGCCCGCGGCGTCGTCGATCAGCTGCGCGTAGATCTGGGCCAGCGAGCGATACACAGCCAGGCGCGGGCGCGCGGCGCTGCCGCGCACCTTTTCGCGCACGCGCGCGTGCCTGCGGATGCGTCCGGTCTCGCGAGACTTGTTCTTCGCCATCTGCTTGCCTCCCCTAGGCCTTCGCGCCGACCTTGCCGGCCTTGCCCGCCTTGCGGCGGATGCGCTCCTCGGCGTACTTGATGCCCTTCGCCTTGTACGGGTCGGGCACGCGGAGCGATCGGATCTTCGCTGCCATCTCGCCCACGGCCTGCTTGTCGATGCCTGAGACGCGCAGCTTCTGCGGCGTCTCGGCGAAGAACGTGATGCCGGCGGGCGGATCGATCTCGACCGGGTGCGAGAACCCAAGCGAGAGGTTGAGCTTCTTGCCCTGGACCACGGCGCGGTAACCGGTGCCGCTGATCTCGAGGTCGCGGGTGTAGCCGGTCGTGACTCCGGTGACCATGTTGGCGATGAGCGCGCGGGTCAGGCCATGCAGCGCGCGCGTGCTCTTCGCGTCGTCCTTGCGGGCGACGACCAGCGTGCCATCGTCGCGCGTGACGCTCACGTTCTCGTGATGCGTCCACGCGAGCTCGCCCTTGGGGCCTTTGAGGCGCACGGTGCGGCCGTCGATCTTCACATCGACGCCACTCGGCACCGTCACCGGCAATCTTCCGATCCGACTCATCTCAGCTCTTCCTCTTACCA
Source organism: Chloroflexota bacterium (assembly GCA_040003565.1). Lineage (GTDB taxonomy): Bacteria > Chloroflexota > Limnocylindria > P2-11E > P2-11E > CF-39. The sequence goes on from JBDUCG010000265.1 coordinate 902, forward strand.
GACATATGCGAGGACTTCCCCGCCCAGACCCTTGCGCTCGGCGTCGCGGCCGGTCATCACGCCCGACGAGGTGGACACGATCGCGATGCCCAGGCCGCCGAGCACGCGTGGCATCTCGGTCTTGCGCGCGTAGACGCGCAGGCCCGGCTTGCTGATGCGGCGCAGGCCCGACACCGCCGGGATCTTGCCGCCGACGTACTTCATCTTGAGCACGAGCTCGCGCGCCGACGGCTGGTCGAAGCCCGAGATGAAGCCCTCGGCCTTGAGGATCTTCGCGATCTCGACCTTCGTGCGGCTCGTCGGGATGGACACGGTCTCGTGGTGGGCGCCCGCGGCGTTCCGCACGCGCGTCAGCAGGTCCGCGACCGGGTCGTTCGGCACGCCGACCACCTTTGGGCGCGGCTTCCGCGTCGACGGCACACGTTTCGGGGCCGCGGCGCGTTCGCCGGGTGCGGCGGCCTCGATCGGAGCCGGTGCGGTGTTCGTGGTCGTCATCTCTTCCGTCATCTCTTCCCTACCAGCTCGACTTCGTCACGCCCGGCAGCTCGCCCATGAGGGCGCGCTCGCGGAAGCAGATCCGGCACAGGCCGAACTTGCGCATGTAGCCGCGGGGCCGGCCGCAGACCTGGCAGCGGTGGTAGCCCTGCGTCTTGAACCTCGGCGGACGCTGCGACTTCAGGATCAGGCTCTTTTTTGCCATCTAATTCCCCTGCTGCGCCTTCTGCTGCTGGAACGGCATGCCGAGGCTTTTCAGCAGCGCGCGCGCTTCCTCATCGGTCTTCGCGGTCGTGACGATCGTGATCTCCATGCCGCGCAGCCGGTCGATCTTGTCGTAGTCGATCTCTGGGAAGACCAGCTGCTCCTTCAGGCCGAGCGAGTAGTTGCCACGGCCGTCGAAGCTCTTGTCCGGTACGCCCTGGAAGTCGCGGATGCGCGGGAGCGCGACGGTCATGAGCTTCTCGAGAAAGTGCCACATGCGCTCTCCGCGCAGCGTGACCTTCAGGCCGATCGGCATGCCGATGCGCAGCTTGAAGTTCGAGATGGCCTTCTTCGACTTCGTGACGATCGGCTTCTGGCCGGTGATCGTCGCGAGGTCGCCGGCGGCCGCGTCCATCGCCTTGGAGTTGCCGATGGACTCGCCCATGCCGATGTTCAGGATGACCTTCTCGACGCGCGGGATCTGCATGACGTTGTCGTACGAGAACTGCTTGCGCAGCTCGTCCTTGACGCTCTTGTTGTAGCGGTCCTTGAGCGCTGTGGCGATGGGCATCAGGCTTTCTCCTCGACGACGATCGTCTCGCCGCAGCGCTTGCACACGCGCTCCTTGGTGTCCTCGGAGATCTGGTGCCCGACGCGCGTCGGCTTGCCGCAGCTGCTGCAGATGACCATCACCTTGCCGAAGGCGAGCGGCATCGGCTGATCGATGATCCCGCCCTTGGTGTTCTTGCCCGGGTTCGGCTTGGTGTGGCGCTTGGCCATGTTGACGCCGGCGACGATCACGCTGTGGGCGGTCGGGTTCACTTCCGTGACCCGGCCCTTCTTCCCGCGATCTTTGCCCGCGATCACCATGACCTCATCGCCCTTGCGGATCTTCAACGTGACGGACATCTACAGGACCTCCGGTGCGAGCGAGACGATCTTCATGAAGTTGCGCTCGCGCAGCTCGCGGGCGACCGGCCCGAAGATGCGCGTCCCGCGCGGCTGGTTCTGCGGGGTCAGGAGGACGGCGGCGTTGTCGTCGAAGCGGATGAACGAGCCATCCGCGCGGCGGTACTCCTTCGTCGTGCGCACCACGACGGCGCGCACGACCTCGCCCTTCTTCACGCCGGCGTTCGGGATGGCGTTCTTCACCGTCGCGATGAAGACGTCACCGATCGACGCGGTCGAGCCGGTCGACGTCCCGAGCACGCGGATGACCGAGAGCTCACGGGCTCCCGAGTTGTCGGCGACGCGTACTCGTGTGTAGGGACGGATCACTTCGCTTCCTCTTCCTCTTCCTCACGCTCTGGCTTCGGCGCGAACATCTCGGTCACGCCCTCGGCGCGCTCGAGCTGGCCGGCGACGTCCGCGACGCGCGGCGCGGCAGCGGCCGCCTCACCGGCGCGGGACAGGACCTCGACGACCTTCCAGCGCTTCGTCGCGCTGTACGGGCGGCTCTCCTGGATACGCACCAGGTCGCCCTCGCGCGCCTCACTCAGCTCGT
>JBDUCG010000266.1:0-3087 GCA_040003565.1 Chloroflexota bacterium
CCGAGCCGGCGCATCACCTTGATCGACCTCGCGTTGTCGTGTTCGGTCGTCGCGACGATGCGACGCAGCCGTAGCTCGTCGAACGCGTACGCGACCATCGCCGCTGCGGCCTCGGTCGCGTAACCGTGGTGCTGGTGCTCTGGGAACAGCGCCCAGAAGAGCCCGATCTCCGATGTGTAACGTGTGCTCGGCTCGAAGGACGGAAGCTGGCCGAACGGCATCAAGCACGGAGCGAACCCGACCGAGCCGATCATCTCGCCCGTGCTGCGCAGCGCGATCGCGCGGTCGCCGTACGGCGGCTGATGTAGAAGCGCGAGGCCCGCATCCGCCGCGACCTGGTACTCGAAGATCACGTGCTTGGTGTCCGCTGATCCGTACGAGTCCGCCCCGAACGCGGCGTCGAGCAAGCGCGCGTACGTGTCGACATCTCCGGGCGCGAACGCGCGGATGACTAGGCGGTCGGTCTCGAGCGTTCGCATCTGCGACGGAGCGTTAGCTCAACGGGCCGAGCGCTTCTTGGTGCTGCGCATCGCTGTCGACCGTTTCGTCGTTTTCTTTTTCGCCGTGCTCCGCGACGTGCTCTTCCGCCTGCCTTTGGACTTGGGTTTGGCCTTCACGCGTTCGGGGAGCTCTTTGTATCCGGCGCCGCGGTTCCACCGCTCGTAGACCTCACTCGAGATCTTGCCGTCCACCAGAAGCTCCGCGAACTTGCGACGCTGCGCCTGGCTCTTGATCGGCATTCGAGCTCCAATCGCCGCGTTCTACGCGCCCACCGCTTCGCGCGCCCGCCCCTGCGCGTACACGAACAGTGCCACGCCGAGGACGAGGAAGGCGACGGCGCTCAGCGCGAGAGAGTAGTGGATGCCGATGAGAGCGCCGAGGATCCCGACGGTCACGCCGCTGCCGACGCGCAGGCCGTTCCACGACATGCTGAAGAGGCCGACGGCCCGGCCGCGACGGGCTGGCGGAGCCTCGAGCTGGACGTACGCCTGCGCCATCGACGTGAAGCCGATGTTCAGCACGCCGCCGACGAACAATGCCAGCACGGCGACCGCGTACACCGGCGTGATCGCGAAGACGAAGATCGATACGCCCCACAGCAGCGCGAGCAGCACCGCGATGCGGATGCGCGGCTGGCGGAAGAACGCCATCGCCTCCAGACCAAAACCGCCGAGCACCGAGCCCGCGGCGTTCGCCGTGAGCAGCACGCTGTACGTGATCTCGTCCTGCGCCGAGCCGAACCACGACGCGAACTCCGGCATCTGCGCCTGGTAGGCGTTGCCGATGAACAGCGAGCTCAGGCCGGCGAGCGCGGTCATCACCAGGATGCCGCGGTTCCCCGAGATCTCGCGCAGGGTGCGGACCGCGTCCGCGAGTGACAGCCGAGCGCTCTCGTCGCTCGCGCGGGTCCGACGGTGGCCGCTGTAGGGCGTGCGCAGCAGCCAGATCGTCATCGGCAGATAGAGCAGCGCATTCGCCATGAGGCCGTACGCCGGTCCGAGGCCCAGCAGCAGCACGCCGCCGACCGCTGGTCCGAAGAGGATGCCGACACTGCGGCCGGTCGCCGAGAGGCGCACCCCGCTCTGGAGCTCGTCGGGTCCGACGATGTCGTGGATGATCAGCTGGCCCGCGGGCGACCACAGCGCACCGGCCAGGCCGTGCACGATGAGCAGGACGACGGCGTGCCAGGTCTGCAGCGTGCCGGTCAGGAACAGCAGCGCCCATGCGAGAGACGCGGCGATGAACGCGGCCTGCGACGCGATGATGATCTTGCGGCAGTCGTACCGGTCGGCGAGCCCGCCGAACCACACGCCGAGCACCAAAAATGGTGTCCAGTGGCTGATGACCGCGAAGCCCGCGAGCGTAGGGGAATGGAACGCCTGAAAGATGACCCAGTACGAGACCACGTGCTCGACGTTGTCGGCCATCATCGAGAGCAGGCTGGTGGTGAAGTACCCGCGGAACGCGCCGTGGCGTAACGCAGCGAAGGACGTGCCGGTCGGTGAGGTCGTCGTCGTGAGGGCTATGCGGTCAGGCTAGCGGAATGCAGCACGGCGGCCCCGAAGGGCCGCCGTGCGCGCGATGTGCGACGGTGCGAACGCTACGGCGTGGGCAGCGCGACCTTCCAAAGACCGCGGCCGTGTGTCGAGGCGATGATGTAGCCGCCGTTCGCGTATCCAAGCGACAGGTCGTAGATGGCGGAGTTCGGCAGACCGCTGCCGTAGCGCGACCAGACGGTCGGCGCGGTAGCGGATGCGATGAACGCTCCGACGTCCGTGGCGAGGACGAGCTTGCCGTTCACGATGAGCAGATCGTCCGCGGGTGCGTCGGGAAGCGCGCCGCTGATGTCGGTCCATGTGGCTCCGCCGTCCGTCGTTTCGAAGACATGGCCGACGCCGGCGTTCGGGACCCAGTGACGCGAGAACCCGCCGAACACGGCGTAGACGTGCGCGGCGTTGGCCGGGTCGACCGTGAGCGCGGTGACGTAGCGGAGCGGCAGCGAGCCCATGCTGAGCTCGTGCCACGTGCCGCCGTAGTTGGTCGCGATGCCGCGGCGGAAGCCCTCGCCGGTCGTGGATGAGACCAGCGGGTTGCAGCCCGACGGGCCGCACCAGCCGGCGTAGGTGACGTTGCCGTTCACCCCGATCGCTGTGGTCGAGTTCCGGCTCCCGGTGTTGTAGACGATCCTCCAGTCGCAGGCGGACGCCGAGCAGCGTGTGTCCCAGCCCTTGCCCTGGTTGTCCCAGACGTACTGACCGCCGGAGACCCAGTGATCGATGCTTTTCACGTCGGCGCGGAAGGGCGCGATGAAGCGCGGGTTGGGGTCGCACGGGCTCGGCGTATAGGTGAAGGCGAAGCACGAGGGCGTCATCTCGACGAACGCGACGGTCGATCCATCGGAGCGTCCGCCCGTCGTGGTGAGCGCCATGTCTAAGTCGACGTATTCGACGACCGCGCGGTCACCGTCGTTCGGGTCGACGAGGGTGTCACCGCCGTCGCCGCCGAAGGGGGAGACCATCGTGGACAGGGTAGGCAGGAGGAGCGATTCCCCGTTGTCCTGCAGCCCGCCCCAGATCGCGTCGCCAG
>JBDUCG010000267.1:0-3085 GCA_040003565.1 Chloroflexota bacterium
GCCGGTCGTGAGGGCGTCCCAGATGGTCGCGATGTCCAGTCCCACGGGGGTCACCGCGCCCATGCCGGTGACGACGACCCGCCGGTTCACCGCGATATGACTGAGTGCGCGCGATCGCCGAGGGTGCGCAGCGCGCCCGCGAGCGATCCGGTGTCGGACACGTTGACGAGCTTCACGTCCGCGATCCGCTTGACGAGCCCGTTCACGACCTGCCCGGCGCCGATCTCGACGAACGTCGACGTGCCGCGCTCGACCATGTAGCGGACGGACTTCAGCCACTCGACGCGATTCGACAGGTGGCGTACGAGCGCTTCCTGGATCGCGGACGCGCTCGGGTGCGGCAAGGCGCTGACGTTGGCGATGATCGGCACGACCGGCTCGCGGAAGCGCAGCGTCTGCATGAACGCCCGCAGATCCGGACCGATGCGACCCATGTCGGGGAAATGGAACGGCGCCGATATGCGCAGCGGCACGATCTTCCTCGCGCCACCCTTCTCGAGCGCCTCGGTGACCGCGCGGATGCCGGCGTCGTCGCCGGCGATGGTCACCTGCATCGGCCCGTTGTCGTTCGCCACGACGACGCGGCCCGGTGCAACGGTTTCGGCGATCACGCGCTCCACATCCTGAGCGGACAGTCCGACGATCGCGGCCATCGCCCCGCGCGCACCGCGCGTGGAGGCGAGCATGCCGCGCTCGGCCACGAGGCGGAGCGCGTCGGAGAACGGCAGGACCCCGGCGATCACGAGCGCGGTGAACTCACCGAGTGAATGACCGGCAACGAACGACGGACGCAGGTGCTCTGGCAGGGCCATCACGCCACGCGGCTCGCTGCCATCCGTCACACGACGTCCGATCTTGTGCGTCACCGACTCCACCATCGCCTCGAAGAGTGCGATGCTCGTCGCGAGCACAGCGGGCTGCGCGACGGTGGTGTCGTTGAGCCGCTCGGCGGGACCCGCGAAGCACAGCTCGGAAAGCTTGTAGCCGAGGACGCGGTCGGCCTCGTCGAAGATCGCGCGCGCTGCGGCCGAGGTCTCGTACACGTCACGGCCCATGCCGACGGCCTGAGAACCTTGCCCGGGGAAGACGAAAGCGAGCGAAGTCACGTGATGCAAGCCTAACAGCGGAGCCTCGTCAGGTCGAGGCGAATCTCTTTATTCGCTACAGTGTCGCTGCAGTGAATACACGAACGTACGTGCAGAGCGAACGCGCGCGCAATGTGGCCCGCACGGCAGCGGCGATCGAGACCGCCGCGCTGCGCGAGGTCGCGCGCCGCGGCTATCACGCGCTGCGGATGACCGACGTCGCGCGGCGCGCTCACGTCGCGCCACGGACCCTCTATCTGCATGCCGCATCGAAGGAGCAACTCGTCGAACAGGCGCTGCGGCGGCGCGCCACGTCACAGATCGCGCGGGTCGAGCGCTGGCGGCCGAGATCCGAAGCACCCGAGTCGATCCTCAACGAGCTCGTCGCGCTCCACGACCGCGAGTACCGCCTCGAGTCCGTGTTGCTGGAGACGCTCGTCGATGGCGCGCTGCCCCGGGTCGTCGCGGCGCCGCTCCGAGATCTCGACAACGTGCGGCTTGCGCTGATCACGCGGACGATGAACGACCTCGCACGGCGCGGCGCGCTTCGCGTGCGCCCGCTGGACGCGATCGCGCTCGCACACGCGCTGCTCTCCTACCCCACGTGGCGCACCGCGCTGACGGGGCCCGCGCGACGGCGGGCACCGCGCCTCGTCGCGGCCGCTCTGCGCAGCGCGGTCCTCTGACGCCTAGGCCTTCTCGATCTCGATCTTCCCAGCCACGCCGTTGAGAACGCCTTCCCATCGATGACCCTGGCCGGTCACGCCGCGACCGAACGATGTCGCAAGCACCTCACCGGCCAGCAGCTCCCGGAAACGCTCGATCGTCGCGCCCAGATCGCCCTGATGACGGACGCGGATGCGATCGGCGATATCGAGACCGGCCTCTTTGCGCATGGTGTTGATGTGATGCGCGAGCTCGCGCGCGAGTCCTTCCGCCTCGAGCTCCGGCGTCGTCTCGGTCACGAGCGCCGCGACCGCTCCGGCATCGCGACCGACCGCGTGGCCGGCCGTGCCCTCGTGGCTGACCAGCACCTCGCTCGGTGACAACGTGAAGCCCTCGACCTCGAGGTTGCCGTCGCGCCGCGTGTAGCGGCCATCGGCCAGGGCTTGGCGAACGCGCGGCAGGTCCTTGCCCAGCTTCGGACCCAGCCCCTTCAGCTCGGGCTTGATCGTCTCGCGCACGAGGCCCTTGGCGTCATCGCGCACCTCGAAGGCCTTCACGTTGAGCTCGTCGCGGATGATCGCGGCGAGCTCGTCCTGGCCCTCGAGCACGCCGCGGTCGCGGTCGTTGGCATCGAAGACCGCGATGAGCTTCGGCAGCGGCGTGCGCACCTTCGTCTTCGCCGCGGCGCGCGCGGTGCGCCCGAGTGAGACGACCCGCATCGCGGCGCGCATGCGCCGCTCGAGTTCGTCGTCGATGCGTTCGGCGCGGACCTCGGGATACGACGCGAGGTGCACCGATGGGGGCGCGCCGGCTACGGCCTCCCGCACCAGGTTCTGATACAGCGACTCGGCGACGAATGGCATCAGCGGTGCGAAGAGGCGCGCGAGCGTCGTCAGGGCTTCGTAGAGGGTCTGGTACGCGGCCAGCGAGTCGCGGCGTGACTCCGTCTTCCAGAAGCGAGAGCGGTTCCGACGGACGTACCAGGTGGAGAGGTCGTCCCAGAACGATTCCATGCGCAGTGCCGCGGTCTGCGCGTCGTACTGATCCAGCGCGGCGCGGCTGTCCCGCACGAGCCGCTCGAGCGAGGACAGTAGCCACCGGTCGATGATCGGTCGCTCCCCGAGCGGGACCTGCGCCTCGTTCGGATCGAAGGCGTCGAGGTTCGCGTACGTCACGAAGAAGGAATACGTGTTCCAGAGCACGAGGAGCTTTCGCTTGACGTCGCTCAGGACGTTGTAGCCGAAGAGCACCTTCTCGGCGGGATCGTGGCGCATGTAGTACCAGCGCACGACATCGGCGCCGGCCCGCTCCGCGGCCTGCGGGAAGTCGATGAA
>JBDUCG010000043.1:0-10366 GCA_040003565.1 Chloroflexota bacterium
CACGTCGTCGTCCTGCCCAACGACAAGAACGTCATCCTCGCGGCGCAGGCCGCGGCGAAGCTCGCCGATGTGGCGGTGACGGTGATCCCTACGCGCACGGTCGCCCAGGGCATGGCCGCGCTCGTCGCGTTCGACCCGACGAAGGACGCCGCGCAGGTCGCGGAGGAGATGCGCGAGGTCGCCGAGCGTGCGCACGGCATCGAGGTCACGCGCGCGAGCCGCTCCACCACGATCGACGGACAGGAAGTTCACGCCGGCGAGGCGATCGCGCTGCTGGACGGGCGCGTCGTCGCGCACGGGGAGGACGAGGCGTCCGTTCTCGTTGACGCGGCGAAACGGATCACCGATGTCGAACTCTTCACCCTGTACTCGGGCGCCGACGTGGACGCGGCGCGCGTGCAGCACGCCGCGCAGCGGCTACGAGCGGCGTGCCCTCGCGCGGAGGTCGAGGTCATCGAGGGCGGCCAGCAGCACTACCCCTTCATCGTCGCGGCGGAGTAGCGGTTCGCTTCGATGTTGCCGCCCGCTTCGGTCGCGGCTTCTCGCCCCATGTGATGCCGTGCGCCTTGGCCCACACATGCCAATCCGGCACTGGATGGCTCACCGTCCAAAGGAAGTGGTACGTGCCGCTGTCGCCGACGAACTTGAAGCGTCTCTTCAGATCCGCGGCGAGCTCCTCGTAGTCGTCGAACGAGCGGAGGTGCTTTTTGAAACCCACGCTGCGCTCGAGCTCGAGGATGGCGTTCGCGTTGTGCACGACGGCGGCGATCTTCGGCCGGCTCCGGATGACACGCGGATCGCTCACGAGCTTGTCGATCTCGCGGTCTCCCATGCGCGCGACGCGCTCGACCTGAAAGTTGTGGAAGGCGGGCTTGATCGTCGACCACTTCGCGCCGACGACCCGCCAGCTGATGCCCGCCTGGAAGACGCTCTTGCTCAGCTGCTCGAGGTAGTCGTCGATCCCTTTCGGTCTGATGCGCGGCGGAGCTTCCACGACGAGATGACACTACGCGTTCGACCTGTCGCTGTTTGTTAGCCTCGCTGGAGGTGCGACAGACGATTGCGGCGACCAGGCCGAACAGCTCGCTGGAGCTGCCGGTCACCGCGCTGCCCGGCATCGGTGAGGACTCGGCGAAACTGCTGGAGCGCATCGGCATCCGCACCGTCGGAGAGCTGCTCTGGCACCTGCCGCGCACGTATGTCGACTTCTCCAAGTTCATTCCTTTGAAGAGCGTGCGCGCGGAGCAGGAGCAGACCGTCGAGGCGATCCTCGGCCGCATCGCGCAGCGCCGCACCGCACGTGGCCAGCTGATGACCGAGGTCGAGCTGCTGGACCCCCAGGACCGCTCGCCAACGAACATCCGCGCCACGTGGTTCGGCCGCCAGTTCATAAAGGAGCGCTATCCGGAGGGGCAGCTGGTGCGGCTGTCGGGAAAAGTGAAGTTCTTCGGCCGCTCGCTGCAGTTCTCGAATCCGAAGATGGAGAACGCGTCGGCCGAGGCCGTCCATACCGGCCGCATCGTGCCGATGTACCGGCTGACCGAAGGGCTCAAAGAGGGCCACCTGCGCCGGTGGCTGCACACCGCGGTGATGGGCGGCGTGAAACGGACACCCGTGGTGCGTGAGGTCCCCGATCCGCTTCCGGAGGCGGTGCGCACGCGCCGCTTCCTGGTGCCGATACAGGACGCGCTGCGCGAGGTGCACTTCCCGTCCGAGTGGAAGGATCTCTGGACCGCTCGACGGCGGCTCGCCTTCGACGAGCTCCTCGTGCTCCAGCTCGCGCTCGGCCAGCGGCGGGCGCGCTGGACAAAAGAAGCGCAGGCGCTGCCGCTGCGGGCCGATGATGACGAGATCGCGCGCTGGCTCGTAGCGCTGCCATTCACGCTCACGGCCGATCAGGTGGAGGCGTTCGGAGAGATCCGCTCGGACCTCGGGCGGCGCGTCCCGATGTCGCGTCTGCTCGAAGGCGACGTTGGCTCAGGTAAGACCGTCGTCGCCGCTCTCGCGGCCCGCATCGCCGTGGCCTCCGGCTCGCAGGCGGCGCTGATGGCGCCGACCGAGCTTCTCGCGGAGCAGCATCATCGCTCGCTCGACACGCTGTTCGCAGCGGGCGGCCCGCGTCACGCACTGCTCACGTCAAGCGTCACCGGCGCCGCGCGTCAGGACATCCTCGCGGAGCTCGCGTCGGGCAAGCTGGAGGTGGTCGTCGGAACGCACGCTCTGGTGGAGGAGACCGTTTCCTTCAAGCGCCTGGGGCTCGCGATCGTCGACGAGCAGCATCGCTTCGGCGTTCGGCAGCGCGCGACGTTCCGCGAGAAGGGGATCGACCCCCACCTGCTTTTGACGACCGCTACGCCGATCCCGCAGACGCTCTCGCAGACCGTATATCGCGACCTCGACATCTCGGTGCTGCATCAGATGCCGTCCGGCGTGCAGTCGATCCGCACCGAGGTGCGCGCGCACGCGGCGCTGCCCAAGGTCTGGCCGTGGGTGAAGGAGCGCGTGGCTGCGGGCGAACAGGCCTTCGTCGTGACTCCGCGCATCGAAGAGGATCCCGAGGACGAGATCCCGAGCGCGGAAGCGACGTTCCGCGATCTCAGATCGAAGGACCTCGCGGGCGTGCGTCTCGCTCTGCTGCATGGACGCATGCCGGCGCGCGAACGCGACGATGTCATGCGGCGATTCGCGGCGCGCGAGCTCGACGTGCTGGTGGCCACGACTGTCGTCGAGGTCGGCATCGACATCCCGAACGCGACGATGATGATCATCCTCGGCGCCGAGCGTTTCGGGCTCGCGCAGCTCCATCAGCTGCGCGGCCGCGTCGGGCGCCGTGGGCAGCGCGCGTTCTGCATCCTGGTGAGCGCGAAGGCCGATGATTCGGAGCGACTCGCAGCGATGACGGAGAAGAAGCCCGGCACCGACCTGCCGCTCGACGGCTTCGATCTCGCGAAACGCGATCTACAGATCCGCGGCGCGGGTGAGTTCCTCGGCAAGCGGCAGAGCGGGGAGGGGAACGAGCTGCGCATCGTCGACATGGCCGACGTCGACCCGGTGCTCCTCGAAGAGACCACGGTCGAAGCGGACCGCATCCTCGCCGCCGATCCGCAGCTCGAGAGTCCCGAGCACGCGTCGCTCGAGCAGGCCGTCGCCGATCTCTGGCGCCGCTACGCCCTGGCGTGAGGGTCATCGCCGGCATCGCGAAGGGTCGAACGCTCGATGCGCCACGTGGCGGCGCGACGCGGCCCGCGACCGACCGCATCCGGGAGACGCTCTTTGCCATCCTCGAGCCGGTCCTGGGTGAGGCGCGCGTGCTCGATCTCTTCGCCGGTGCGGGGACGCTGGGCATCGAAGCGCTGTCGCGCGGGGCGGCCAGCGTTACCTTCGTCGAGCGCTCGGCCGAGGCCGTGAAGACGCTGCGGAAGAACATCGCCGCGACGGGCTTCGGCGACCGTGCACACGTCGTCGCCGCGAACGTGCTGGGCTTTCTCGAGCAGTCCGCCGGCGGCCCGTATGACGTCGTCTTCTGCGATCCGCCGTTCGCCGACGTCGCGCTGCTCGAGGTCACGCTCGCGCATCCGCGGCTCACCGGCGCGCTGGCACCCGACGCTGATGTCGTCGCACGGGTACTGAAGAAGCATCAGCCGAAGTTGCCTTCGGGCGCCAGCGTGGTGCGGGTCAAGCAGATCGGCGAGGAAACGCTCTTGTTCCTACGGTACGATGGCGGTCGCGGAGGAGGGTGACCTTGGACATCCAGTTCCTCGTGGAACGCCTCGAATCGCTCGTCGTGAACGCGCGCAAGGTCCCGATGACGAGCCAGGTGATCCTCGAGCAGGCAGCCATCCTCGACGTCATCGATCAGCTGCGTGTCGCGATCCCGGAAGAGGTGCGCCAGGCGCGGCGCATCAACCAGGAGAGCGACCGCGTTCTCTCGAAGGCGCGCGAAGAGGCCGAGCAGATCATCGGCGCGGCGCAGGAGCAGGCGGCGCTCCTTCTGCAGGACCAATCGATCTTGCGGGAGGCCGAGACGAAGGCACAGGAGCTGATGGACCGGGCGCAGACGAAGTCGGAGGAGACGATGCACGGCGCCGACCAGTACGCCGCCGACGTGCTCGTTCGCCTCGAGAGCGATCTCGTGAAGTCGCTGTCCATCATCAAGAGGAGCCTCGAGGTCATCGAGGAGCGCAAGCCGCAGCCGACCGAGGGGTGATCATGATCGTCAACGTCGCGCCGCTGCTGAAGGAACCCATCGGCGCTCAGGCGGACTACCGCGTCACCGAATCACCGATCGATCCGCACGGCGAGAACTCCGGCTTGCGCGACGCCGGTGCCGTCTCGATCGACGCCGACATCGTCGCGACACACACCAACCCCGGCGCGTATCTGGAGGGTGTCGCCGACGCGAGCATCGAGGCGGCTTGCAGTCGCTGCCTGGTGCCGATCCAGACGCCGGTGCACGCCGACTTCGCCGAGCAGTACTACGCGAGGTTCGGCGTGATGCACGGCGAATCGCTCGGTGAGGCGCCCACGGATGCGAAGACGATCGGTTCCGATTACAAGATCGACCTCACACCGCTGCTCCGTGAAGAGATCTTCCTCGCGACACCGTTCGCCCCGCTCTGCCGGCCGGACTGCCAGGGCTTGTGCCTGGTGTGCGGCGAGGACCTCAACCTACGGCCGCACGAGCATCAGACAGCGGTGGACGAGCGCTTTGCCAATCTCGAGAAGCTCCGCGAATTCCACGCCGAACGGGACTAGCGGCCGAACAGCGTCCGCCAGATGCCGGTCACCGCATCGAACGCGGTGAAGTTATCGAGGAAGCGATCGAAGTGGAGGAAGTATTCCTGCGCTTCTTTGCCCAGGAGGAGTGCGACCAGCGCGACGGCAGTGTCGCGCCGGGAGAGCGAAGCGCCGGGGCGGTAGTGGTGCAGTGCGGCAACGGCGATGAACCAGAACTCGAACACGTTGGGAAATACGAGGAGCGTCCAGCGGGCGCCGCTGAGCTCGAAGACGACCTCGCCGATCATCCGGTAGGCGAAGAGTCCGAGAGCGACGGAGCGCTCAAGGCCGACCCAGCCGAGCGCGACCTTCAGGAACACGAGCATGTAGGCGAGGTCGCAGAGCTTGTCGAGGCGCTGGTAGTCCTCGATGCCGCCGATCGCGTTCATCAGGAAGAGATCGAAGAAGTCGGCGACGATCGCGAGGAGCGAGCCGGCGAACGGCCAGCGCAGTACCGGCAGCGCCGTGGCCACCCGGTACGCGACGAAGACGCCGACCTGCCAGGTCATCTAGACCAATACAATGAGGCGGTATCCCTTGTGCGGACGCTCCCGGCTTGGCCGGCAGCGTCCCGGCCCCATTCAAGGAAGGAGACATCCCTTTGGCACCGCTGCCCAAGAAACGCACTCCGCACGCCGCGCAGGGCGCACGCCGCAGCCACCTGGCCCTGAAGGCGCAGAATCTCGTGCCTTGTCCTCAGTGCAAGAGCCCCAAGCCGTCGCACCAGGCGTGTCCGCACTGCGGCACGTTCCGCGGCCGTCAGGTCCTGAAGATCAAGGCGAAGCGCGCCGCGGCGTAGTCCCGTGCGCATAGCCGTCGACGCCATGGGTGGCGATCACGCCCCGGACGAGATCGTTCGGGGCGCGCTGCTGTATCGGGAGAAGGGCGGGACGGCGGACGTCGTGCTCGTCGGGCAGGAGGATCGCCTCCGTCCGCTCCTCGGGGCGGCGCGCGCCGGCGTCGAGATCCGTCACGCGGCCGAGGTCATCGCGATGGACGAGCATCCCGCGAACGCGCTGCGCCGACGCTCCGACACGTCCATCGGCGTCGCGACCACGCTGGTGAAGAAGGGCGAGGCCGACGCGGTCGTCTCCGCGGGGAGCACCGGCGCCACCATGGCCGCCGCGCTTCTCGTGCTCGGTCGCGTGCGCGGCATCGACCGGCCCGCGCTCTGCGGAATGCTCCCCGTGCTCGGCGATCGACCGGCCACGTGCCTCCTCGACGCGGGCGCGACGATGGATGCGGACGCGAAGAACCTGGTCCAGTACGCGCGTATGGCGACGTGGTTCATGGAGAAGGTCCACGCGGTGACGAACCCGTCGATCGGCCTCATCAACGTCGGCGAAGAGCCCGAGAAGGGCGACAAGGTCCGACTCGAGGCGCACGCGCTGCTGTCCGCGAGCGACATGAATTTCTACGGCAACATCGAGGGCCGCGACGTGCTGCGCGGCGTGACGGACATCGCGCTCTGCGACGGCTTCACCGGCAACGTGCTGGCCAAGGGACTCGAAGGCGCCCTCGATGTCGTGCAGGTCGGCATCCGCGGCGACATCTTCGGTGGTCCGCTCGGCAAGGTCGCGGCGCTCCTCGCGTACCCGGGCATCCGCAAGTTCCGCCACCGCTTCGACTACGACCAGTACGTGTCCGCTCCACTCCTTGGCATCGCTGGTGTGTCGGTGGTCACGCACGGGCGCGCGCGTGCCGGGATGGTGCGCTGGGCGATCGCGGTCGCCGAACGCGCCGTCTCGTCGCGCCTCGTCGAGGCGATCGGCGCGAGCGCGGCCACCGCCGCGTAGATGCGAGGTCTGTGAAGCCGCGGGCGCCGCGCGCGCCACGCGCCGGCCGTCACCCGGCGCGCCGGGTCGCGCTGCAGACGCTCTTCGAGATCGATTTCAATCGCGCCGACGCGAAGGAGACATGGCAGCGCGGCTCGTTCCGCACCGGTCTCACCGACGAGGCGGCCAATTTCGCGTGGCAGCTGGTGGAGGGCGTCCTCGAACACCGGAAGGAGCTCGACCTCGAGATCCATCAGCTCGCGCCCGAGTTCCCGATCGAGCAGATGGCGCGCATCGACCGCAACGTGCTGCGCATCGCGCTTTACGAGCTGCGCGTGCTCGGCGACGCCCCCGCGGCCGCGATCATCGACGAGGCCGTCGAGCTCGCGAAGATGTTCGGCAGCGAAGCGTCGCCCAAGTTCGTCAACGGCGTGCTCGCCACCGCGGTCGGCGGGCGGAAAGAGCCCTCCGCCTAGCGGACCGTCAGCGGGACTTGGACGACGTCCATATCACTGCCGTCCCGCGGGCTTGCCCAGTACACCTCGAGCGTCAGATTGCCGCTCGCCGTTGGCGGAAGCTGAACGGAAACCTGGTACGTCCCCCACACCGCGCTCGTGCCGCGGCTCGCCGTCGTGTTTCCGCTCGCCAGAACGCGCTGCGCCAAGTCGATGACGCGCCACGCGGTGGTCGCTTCGAAGGTGCGGGAGAGGCCGACCAGAGTGAACTGCCGGCCGCTCCCTCCCGGCTTTGGCGAGTAGACCGCGATCGTCTTGTTGATCGTTGAGGGGTCTCCTCCGACGTCGACAACGATCCGGTCGGGGCTTGTGAGGACAGCGACACGCCATGGTCGTTGGTCGTCGAGCGCGAGCACGTAGGTCGTGCTTCCTCCCGTGGTGACCGACTGGATGGCACGAAGCGGAGACTGGTCGATGATCTCAAGCCCGGGCTTGATCTCGGTGCCCTTGACCTTGATCTGCAGGGCGTACTTGCTGGTCCAAGGCGTGTTCAGGTTGTCCATGCTGTCCGCGCTTGCCCTGCCGACGGTGAAGCTCTCCCAATCTCCCGAATCCACTTGAACGACGAAACGCGCCACGCCCCGCGCGACGCTGTCCACGGAGTAGTTGTTGCTCAGGCGCGCAGGCGACGGGGTGGGGCAGGTCGGCGCGCACGGCCGTGATTGGTCCTCAGTGATGGTCTCGTTCGTGACCGGCGCGTAGCCCGATACGTCGTCGCGCGAGAGCGGCTTGTCCATGACGATCTGGTCGACTTGCATCGGCTTGCCGCTCTGCGTAAAGAGCACGCGCCGGATGCCCGGCTCTTCCGTCGCGGTGTACACAAGCTGCCGTTCCCAGGCGAGACTCGCGGCGGCGCCGCGCATCGGCCATCCGCCGCTCGGCAGCACGTAGTCGACGGTCGCCGTGTCACCGTTGATCCGGACGGATGCCGGATAGACGGTCTTGACGTCGACGTCCAGAGGTGTCGTCGCCAGGCCAGAAAACGCACGGTTGAGGCTGTTGAGCCGCGAGCGGATGCGGTCCTCGGCCGTCGTCGGCACACCGGTGATCCCCGGTGCGCACCCCGCGCACTTGCCGAGCACGCTGTTCAGGTGTTGCGACGTCGGTGGGAGCCCCTCGACGTTGGCGACGAATACGCGCTGATGGTCGATCGCGTTGGGCTCTGGTGTCGAGGAAGCAGATCCGGGTGTTGCCGATGCGGGTACGGTCGTCGGGCGCACGGATGGCGTTGGCTGCTGCGCGACGGGACCGTCGATCGCGGGTCGGTCGAAGAGCGTCGAGCCCAGCGCGCCCGCGATCACGATGGACGCGGCGAGCGCCGCGACGCGCCAGAACGACGTTCCACGCTTGCTGGCGCGCGCGGCGATCCGCGAGCTCTCGTACGGAGTCTCCTTGACCTCGGCGGTCTCGATCGCGCGTGAGAGCGCGCGGCCCAGGATCTCGTCGTCACGCGGCTCGTTCGAAATCATCGCATCGCTCCGTGGGCAAGGCGCCCGGCGATCTGGGTCTGACGGAGCTTCTCGATCGCCTGGTGCAGCGTCGCACCCACCGTTCCGCTCTTGATGTCGAAGTGGCTGGCGATCTCGTCGTAGGAGAGGCCGTAGTAGTAGCGGGCGACCACGATCGCGCGCTGGCGCTCTGGCAGCTGCTGCAGCGCCGCGAGGAGGTCGGCGCGGTCGGCGACGGCGTCGAACGCGGACGTCTCCGAGGTGGCGCGCTCTGCCCAGCGCTGGTCCTCAACGCGCCGCCTCCGGCGGTTTCGAAGGAGCTCGCGCGTCCCGACAACGAGGAGCCACGCCCCCGGCCGCTCGAGGGTCGCGAGGCCCTGCTTATGCGCTTTCACGAACGCCTCCTGTGCCGCGTCTTCGGCCGCGTCGGGGTCGCCCCCGATGGCCAGCAGCGCCCGCAGCAAGCGTGGGTACTCGGTCTCGTAGAGCTCGCGCCAACCGTCGGTCATCTGCCTACTCAACGAGTCGTGAGAAGGCCTGTTCCTTTAGTCCGGCCCAAACCCTGGATTGACGGGCGCTTTCCGTCCACCGACACTTGCGCGAAGCTGCCCCGAGGGCGGACCGGGCGGGCAGCGCACACGCGGAGGAGGTAGGCGGTTTGGCGGAGGGCAAAACCTACGAGCGGCTCAAGAAGATCGTCGTCGAGCAGCTCGGGGTCGACGAGGGCGATGTCAAGCCAGAAGCGTCCTTCGTGGAAGATCTAAACGCCGATTCGCTCGACCTCGTGGAGCTCATCATGAGCCTCGAGGAAGAGTTCGGGATGGAGATCTCCGACGAGGAAGCCGAGAAGATCAAGACCGTCGGCGACGCCGCCGAATACATCGAGGAGCACGTCGCGTAGCGGAAACACGACAACTGGAAGACACGCAACAAGGCAATAGGGGAGGCAGGGGCGTTCGCGCCTCTGCCTCTTCGTTTATGTCGGAGGAGATGGCTGCCCTGGAGATCGCCGGATACAAGTTCCGCGACGCGGAGCTGCTCGCGACCGCGCTGACGCACAGCTCGTACCTGCACGAGCACGTCGGCAAGGGCATTCACGACTTCGAGCGCCTCGAGTTCCTCGGTGACGCGGTCGTCGATCTGGTGATCGGCGAGGAGCTCTATCGTCGGTTCCCGGACGCGACGGAGGGCGAGCTGACCTCGCTCCGCGCGACCCTCGTCTCATCGACGGCGCTCGCGGAGATCGGGCGCGCGCTGCGTCTACCGGAGCAAGCGCGACTCGGGCGCGGCGAAGAGGAGACGGGGGGTCGCACGCGAATGGGCCTCGCGGCGAGCCTCTACGAGTCGTTCATTGGCGGCGTGTATTACGAGTCAGGCTTCGCCCGCGCGAAAGAGATCGTGCTTCAGACGATGGGCGAGATGCTCGACGACATCGAGCACGCGCCGATGAAGTCAGCGAAGCAGCTCCTGCAGGAGTGGGCGCAGGGCGAGAAGCTGCCGCTGCCCGCGTACCGGATGCTCGAGGTGAGCGGCCCTGAGCATCACCGCGGCTTTGAGGTCGAGGTCGCGCTCGGCGGTCACGTCGCGCGCGGGTCCGGTGCGTCGAAGCGCGAGGCGCAGGAAGCTGCGGCCGCCAAACTGCTCGAGCTGGTGACGATGTGACCGACGAGCTGAAGGTCATCGACGGCGGCCAGACCGCGCCGAACGCGGTGCTGAAGACGCTGACGATGACCGGATTCAAGTCGTTCGTGCACCGCACGCATCTCGAATTCGCGCCGGGCATCACGGCGATCATCGGTCCGAACGGCTCGGGGAAGAGCAACGTGGCGGATGCGATCCGCTGGGCGCTCGG
>JBDUCG010000268.1:0-3064 GCA_040003565.1 Chloroflexota bacterium
CTTAATGCTGTAACCCGCTTTTTGTTTCTATCTACGGTCTGTCTAACGAAACATGCAAGAAAGACCAACTCGACCGCGATCTCGTGACGGAATTACAAATCCTGAACAACGTCTGCCGCGCACACAACGCCCGATGGCCGGGCGAACACCACGCCGAGATCGACGAGAGTGGCAGCCTGAAGCGGTTCCGTTGAGGTACCACGTCGAGTCCCAGGCGCGCGAGCCTCTTCAGCTCGCGGCCGTGATATTTCAGGCTGGATCGCATTGGCCCCGTCTGAAAAGGACACAGCCACGTTCGCTGACCTATAGCAATCGCTAGCGACAATCAATCGCACCCGGCGAGCGGGCTTAAGGCTGTATCAAAACCCTAGCGCAAAGCGCGACGGGCTCCGCCCCTGAACGCATCGGTAGCCACTACGGCGTTTGGACGAAGCCGCTGGCGCGGCGGACGCTCCGCGTGAGGCACGCTCGATCAGTCGGGTAGCGTGTGGGTCACAAGGAGGTGCCTGTGACCCATGCCCGACAGGCCATGCTGGAAGAGCTCCAGCGGCGCAACTACGCCCAGACAACGATCGACACCTATCTCCACGCGGTCGAGCAGTTCGCGAAGTACTTCACGTGTTCGCCTGATCGGTTGACCCACGAACATCTCCGCACCTACCAAGCGTATCTCCTTCGCGAGCGCAAGCTCGGCCCGCGAACGGTGCGGCTGCATGTCGCGGCGATCCGCTTCTTCTTCGTCAAGACCCTGAAACGCCGCTACTCGCTCGACGACACGCCGTATCCCAAGGCGCCGCGGCGCTTGCCGACCATCCTGACGATCGAGGAAGTGCGGCGGCTCATCGAGGCCGCCCGTACGCTCACCGATCGGACCATGCTGATGGTCCTGTATTCCACCGGCATGCGCAACGCCGAGCTACGCCATCTGCAGGTCCGCGACATCGACAGTACGGCGATGCTCATTCACATCCAGCACGGCAAAGGGGGCCGGGATCGGTACGTCCCGCTCAGCGCCACGCTGTTGGCCACACTGCGCGCGCATTGGCGATGGATGAAGCCGGCCACGTATCTCTTTCCGGGCACCATCCAGAATTGGCGCGCCGACAAACCGATCACGCCGAAGGTCGTCTGGGACGCGTGTCAGACCGCCGCGGAGCGGGCGGGCCTTGAGAAGCACGTCTCGGCGCACACCCTGAGGCACAGCTACGCGACGCACCTGCTGGAGGGCGGCGCCGACCTGCGCACGATTCAACTGCTGCTGGGCCACGTGAAGCTTGAGCACACCGTGCTCTATCTGCACCTCTCGCGGCGGCACCTGCAGGCCGTCGCGAATCCGCTGGACGCGATGGTGATCGCGGCGCCGGACACAGCGCGCCGGTCGCGGAGATTGCAGAAGCGGTGACCCGGCCACCCTTCGAGGTGGCCGACATCATTCGTCAGTACGGCGCGCGCTTCCTCGAGACGCAGCGCTGGGTGACCGCGCATCAGCGCCGCGTGCTGCGTGCCATCGCCCGGTGCCGGACCGCCGCCTTGGGTGGTCATCTCGATCGCTGTACGACCTGTGGGCATCGCGCCATTTCCTTCAACTCGTGCCGCGATCGACACTGCCCCAAGTGCCTGACGCACGCGCGCGATCAGTGGCTCGCCGCGCGTGAACGCGAGCTGCTGCCGGTCGGGTACGCGCATGTCGTCTTTACCCTGCCGCACGCGCTCGCCGGACTGGCGTTGCAGAACTCGCGCGTGGTCTACGACCTCCTCTTCCAGGCGAGTGCCGCGACGCTCCTCGAGGTCGCGCGCACGCCACGGCACCTCGGCGCCGCACTCGGCTTTCTGAGCGTCCTCCACACCTGGGGCCAGACCCTCCTGCATCACCCGCACGTGCACTGCGTCGTGCCCGCCGGCGGTCTCTCGCCCGACGGGACACGGTGGGTGCACGCGCGGTCGTCGTTCGTTCTGCCGGTGAAGGTCCTGAGTCGTGTCTTTCGTGGCAAAGTCGTGGCCGGGCTGATCGCGGCGTTCCGCGCCGGAAGCCTGACGCTCCCGACCGACCTGCAGCGTCTCGCCGACGAGTCCGCCTTCCGGGCGTGGCTTCGTCCCCTGTACCGCCACGACTGGATCGTCTACGCGAAGCCGCCGTTCGGCGGACCGCGCCACGTGCTCCACTATCTGGCGCGGTACACCCATCGGGTCGCGATTTCCAATCACCGGCTCGTCAACGTGCGCGACGAGCAGGTGACGTTTCGGTGGAAGGACTATCGCCATGGGAGCCAGATCCGCCTCATGACCCTGAGTGCAGGAGAATTCCTGCGGCGCTTTTGCCTCCACGTGCTGCCGAAGGGCTTCGTCCGGATCCGGTTCTACGGCTTTCTGGCGCCGCGGTGTCGCACCGAAGCGTTATCCCGCTGCCGCCGTGCACTCGACGCCAATCCGCCGCCGGCCGGCGATACCTCGACGTCCGTCGCCTTGCCCCCGTGTCCTCGTTGCGGTGCGGTCATGGTCGTCGTCGAGCGACTGACCGGACGTCAGCTCGCGGTCGACGCCTTCATCACAGGACTCACGCTTGACTCCTCCTGATCGACACGTGCCGTCGACGCCGTCCGAGCGCCGAGCCTACGCCCGGTCGGGAGACGTGTGCGTGTTGCCCGCCGCGACCGGCACCAGATCCGCGATCACCGCACCGTCTGACCCCCTGGACGCGTACAGAATGTCGCCGTGCCTCCTCCTGTGCGCGCCCTTCAGGCGGCCGCTCCCTGTCCGCAGCCCGCTCCCCACGCTTCAACACCCATAAGGCTGCCCCGCGTCCGCCGCACACGCCAGCGGCTTCCTTCAAACGGCTCTATCGAAAGTGACTCGGCGGACCCTCTCCGGTGCCCACGCGCCACGCCTGTGCGCCGCGTCACTCCCGATAGAGTCCTATCGTTAGTCAGGATCTATTTGCGGTGAGGCTGACGCTCGCGCTTCAGCCGCGGCCCGTTCACGATCGCAGCAGCCCGGACTGGAGTTCCACCGTCAGGATTTGTTGCAGGCGGTGCGGGATCGGTATCGAGGGAGCGCGAAGAGCTAG
>JBDUCG010000044.1:0-10306 GCA_040003565.1 Chloroflexota bacterium
GCGCAGATCGAGCGGCGTTTCGTCCACGGCGAGCGCGCGATGGTCGCACAGGTCTTCCTCAAGAAGGGCGCGATCGTCCAGACGCACACGCACGAGAGCGAGCAGATCACCTACATCCTCGAGGGCGCGCTTCGCCTCTGGCTCGGCCCCAGCGGTGAGCAGGAGGTCACGGTGCGCGCGGGCGAGATCCTCACGATCCCCTCCAACGTCCCGCACCGGGCCGAGGCGCTCGAGGACACGCTGGACGTCGACGTGTTCAGCCCGCCGCGGAAAGACTGGATCGAGAAGACCGACGACTACCTGCGGCGGTGACGCTCCTCAGGCGATGCGCAGCACCACCGGCGCATCGCCCCAGAGCCGCTCGAGCCGATACAGCTCACGCTCCTCGGGCACGAAAATGTGCACGACCACATCGCTGAGATCGATGAGGATCCAGCGACCACCGCTGTAGCCCTCGACGCCGAACGGCTGCTGGCCCGCGGCCTTCGCCGTCTCGACGATCCCGTCCGCGATCCCCTGCGCCTGCCGCTCGCCACGCGCGCTGCAGATGATGAACAGGTCCGCGATGCTGGTCACCTCGGAGACGTTCAGGACCAGGATGTCCTCGGCCTTCTTGTCGCTCGCCGCCTCGACGACGAGGTCCGCGAGAGCGCGCGGCGGGAAGTCAGCGCGCGTGGCTGCCGTCACCGATAGAGGCCGCGCGTCCTGATGTACTCCCACACTGCGTCAGGAACAAGGTACCGCAGCGACATGCCCCGAGCGGCTCGGGCGCGCAGCTCGCGCGAGCTGATGTCGAGTCGCGGAGCGTCGAAAGCCTGGGCACGATGCACCGGGTCCGGCTCCGGGGCACCGGGACGCGCCGCGACGAGGATCGTCGCGAGCTCGCGGATCCGATCGGGCGCGCGCCAGCGCGCGAGATCCGCAAGGGCGTCGCTCCCTAGGATGAGAAAAAGCTCGCCCTGCGTGCGCAGCGCCTCGAGCGTGTCGACCGTGTAGGAGACGCCGTCACGATCGAGCTCGGCCCGCGACACTGAGAAGCGCGGTTCGCTCTGGGTGGCTGCCTCGAGCATCGCGACCCGGTCGTCGACTCCCGCGAGCGGATCGCGGTCCTTGAGCGGCGAGCGCCGCGCCGGAACGAACATGACGCGGTCCAGCGGGACGGACTCGAGCGCTGCGAGGGCGATGGCGAGATGACCGACGTGCACCGGATCGAACGTGCCGCCGAATACGCCGATGCGCTCCGTCAACGCTTCTTCGTCGCGCCCGGTGCCGCGAGCTGCTGCGGAGCATCCGTCCACTCGAGCTCGAGCTTGCCGATGCGCACCGTGTCGCCGTTCTTCACGCCGAGCGTGCGCAGCTTTCCCTCCACTCCAGACCGGAGCAAGAGGCGGTGGAAGTACGCGGACGCTTCGGGGCTATCCCAGTCGATCCCGGTCGCGAGGCGCTCGAGTCGATCGCCTTTCACGCGATAGGCGTCGCCTTCTTTCGTCACCTTCACGTCCTTCGGGCTGCCGGCGAAGACGATCCGGCGCTCGGCCGGGGCCGCTGCTTCGACCTTCGCGCGTGCGGCGCAGAGGGTGAAGATGCGTTTGTTCAACCGGTCGACACCCTCGCCGGTCGCGGCCGACACGGCCACGGCCTCGCGGCCCTCGGCCTCGAGCGCTTCGACGATCTGCGGCACGGCGTCGCGTGCCTCGGCGAGGTCGATCTTGTTCAGCGCGAACAGCTCCGGCAGATCCTCGAGCGCGTGCCCGTAGGCCGCGATCTCCGCATCGATCGTCGCGATCGCCGCGAGCGGATCGGGCAGTGACGCGTCGACGACGTGCACGACGAGGCGCGTTCGCTCGATGTGCCGGAGAAAGTCCTCGCCGAGGCCCGCGCCTTTGCTCGCGCCCTCGATGATGCCGGGGATGTCCGCGATCACGAGCTCGCGGTCGTCGAGACGCGCCACGCCGAGATTCGGCGTCAGCGTCGTGAACGGATAGTTCGCGATCTTCGGGCGCGCGCGGGTGAGGGCGGCGAGGAGGCTCGACTTGCCGGCGTTCGGTAGGCCCGCGAGCCCGACGTCCGCGATGAGCCGCAGCTCCAGCTCGAGCTCGCGCTGCTCACCTGGCTGGCCGTCCTCCGCGATGCGCGGGACCCGACGCGTACTCGAGGCGAAGCGCGCGTTGCCGCGCCCACCTTTTCCGCCGCGCGCGACGACGATCTCTTCCCCGGGTGCCACGAGATCGGCGACCACTTCTCCCGTCGCGATGTCCTTCACGGTGGTGCCCGGCGGGACGCGAAGGGTGAGATCGCCGCCGGCCTTTCCGGATTTGTTCTGACCGCCGCCGGCGCTGCCGCTGGTCGCTTCGAGCGTGCGGTGGTTCCGGTAGTCACCGAGCGACGCGAGCTGATCGTCGACGCGAAGGATGACGTCGCCGCCGCGTCCACCGTCGCCGCCGTCCGGTCCGCCGCGCGGCACGTGCGCTTCGCGCCGGAAGGAGATGATCCCCTTCCCGCCGTCGCCGGCGCGGATCGGCACGCGGGCGCGATCGAGGAACATCTAGATCCTCGCGAGCGGTCGCACGAATGAGCCGACACGAAGGTGCGGCAGCTCGTGGCGAAGTCGCTCGACGGCGCGCCCGACGCCGATGCATTCCGCGCGGCCCTTCACGGCGGCGAGGGCGCGGAGCGGGTCGGCGGCGAGGTCGCGCAGGAGGATCGCGCTTCCCTCGCGCAGATCGCCAGCGAAATCGATGAGCGCGTCCAGCTCGTCGGTGCGATCGAACACGCCGGGCAGCACCGGTATGAGCAGGCTCGCTGCGATGCGCTGCTCGGCCGCGACGCGCACCGACGCGCGCACGTCGACGAAACGGTAGCCATCAGGTCGGTGGAGCGCTTCGTAGGTGTCAGCGCGCGCGGACGCGAGGCGGATGGTCACCGAGTCAAGGCCGTTCGCCACCAGGCGCCGGAGCGCGGCCGGTACGGAGCCGTTCGTTTCGAAGTGGATCGTTCCCGAGCTCGTCGCAGCGCGGATGAGTTGTACCGCGTCCTCCACCATGCGCGCGGCGAGGAGCGGCTCCCCGTCGCACGCGCGCCCGAACGACACGAGCGTGCCGCCCGCCGCGAAGTGCTGTGTCGCGAGGGCCGCTACCTCTTCGACCGTCGGATGGAAGGCCGCGGGCTCGCGTGGCTCGGCCTCGCCGTCGAGGCGCGGCGCGATGGTGGTCGGCGGGTGCTCGTTCGCCGGCGCGGCGATCGGAAGCGCGCACTCCCAGCGTCCGTAGAAGGCGTTCGCGGCGGCACGGCACCCGTACTCGCGCGCGCAGCGCGCGAGCTGCCGCACGAGGCGGTCGGCCGGCCGCGAGCGGAGGGCCTCGTTGACCTTCGCGGCGATCTCGGCCTTCGGATAGGCCTCGACGTCGCGTGTGGGATCCCGGTCGATGAGCACGGCTGCGACGACGAGGTCCCCTGCATCATCGGCTGCGACGGCCCCGTACGCGCGCGGAGTCAGGTCGGGTTTGTCGGGAGCGTCGGGGTACGCGGGGAAGAGCGTGCGCAGATGGCCCGGCGGCAGGATCGCCGCGACGGCGAGACGGCCCGCGCCGACGCGTCGGGCGCGACCGGATCGGTCGATGGACTCGGCCTCGCGCTCGACGTGCAGAACGGTCGCGCCGATCGGAAGCCGCAGTGGATCGGAGAAGGGCACCGTAGCGGCGCCATCAAAGCCCGCCGCAGCGTAGTCCGAGACGATGATCCGTCCCGCGCGATCGGCATGAACTGCTCGGTACACACAACGAGTATGCGTAGCCCTAGTCAGGAGCGAGCGGATAGCGGGCGGTCGCGGATTGGCGCGAGGCTACGAGGTCCTTTGAGGATGGGAGAGAGCGATGCGCCCGCTGGCTCCGAACCCAGAGGCAGATGGACACGCGAACTTCCGCGGCGCGCGCTAGTAAGCGAGCGGGTCTTGTGGCACTCCGTTGACTTTCAACTCCCAGTGGACGTGAGGCCCCGTCGTGACACCCGTTAGTCCGATCGCGGCGATGAGCTGTCCGCGAGCGACGGTCTGTCCGGGGGTCACGTACACCGCGCTCGTGTGGTAGTAGCAGGTCTGAAGACCGCCCGAGTGCTGCACGCAGACGCGCAGTCCGCCGACGGCGACCGGTCCGGTCGCGACGACGATGCCGTCATCCGACGCGCCGATGCCGGTGCCGTATGGCGCGGCGACGTCCACGCCGGTGTGGCCCCACCAGAAGTACTGCGTGAGGATGCCCTTGACCGGCCACGCGAGACGACCGGTGCGTGCCGGCAGCTGCGCGTTCGACGGGATCGCGATGGACTTCGAACGCTCGGTGCGCTTGAGCGCAGGAAGCGCCGCGCCCGGAACGAAGATCATCTGGCCGACCGCGAAGTGCTCCGGCTCGAAGTACACGCGGTTGTAGGACATGATCACCGTGGGGTCGACCTTGAAGCGCGCTGCGACGTCTTCCGGTGTGTCGCCGTCCTTCACTTTGTAGAGCGCGCCCTCGCCCGGCGGGATCAGAAGGTCGTGACCGACCGAGAGGAGTTGGTCCTCTTCGCCGATGCCGTTCGCGTATGCGACTGCCTCAAGAGACAGACCGTAGTAATTGGCCATCGTGGACAGCGTGTCTTCCTTCGAGATGGTCCGGACGATGACCTGACGTGACTCTTCGGCGGCGACCGTCATGGGGCTGCGCGTCCCGGCGATCACGCCGCGCGCCGATGTCTGCGCGCGAGCGATGTCGTCGGTCGGGACAACATTGAACGTGGTGCTGGCGACGTCGGCGGGCGACGACTCGCTACGAGCCGCGTTGGCTGCGGTGTAGGGAAGGATGAGGACGAGCGCCGCGGTCGCGGTATTGAGGACGAGACGAAGGCCCTTCGAGCCGAAGTACGCCGCGACGGCGCGCGGCGCGCGACGGACCGTCACATCGACGAGTCGATCCCTCGAGTTCTGACCGAAGATGACCAGCGACGCGGCGCTCCGCCGAACATTCCTTCGCGTGCCGAGCATCAACGAAGGTGTTGTGTGCGCCCTTCTAGCCTGCGTCGCCAATACCCTGGTCCCTCCCACAATTTGGCGCGTCCTCATGTACGCAATGCGTACTGCTCTGTCCTGAGCCGAGGTACCGTACCCACGAGGTCAAACGCTGTCAATCGCTGGACCGTCACGGGTTTGCTGACCCATTAGTACCTCCCTAGGCTACGTGCGTGCCCGACTACAACCTCTCCTATGTCTATGTGTTCGCCTTCTTCGTAGCCGGAGCAGCGGTCGTGACGGTGATGATGCTGCTCAGCCATCTGCTCGCTCCGTTCAAACCGACGCGTGAAAAGCTCAAGACCTACGAGTCCGGCGAGGAGCCGGTGGGGCAAGCCTGGGGTCGCTACCCGACCCATTTCTATGTCTTTGCACTGCTGTTCGTCGTGTTCGACGTCGAAGTGATCTTCCTCTTTCCCTGGGCGGTGCTCTTCCGCGATCTCGGCTGGTACGGTCTCGTCGAGGTGACGATCTTCATCGCCATCCTCGTCGTCGGCCTCTTCTACGCCTGGAAGAAGAAAGCGCTCAATTGGTACTGAGCACTCCGCGCCCGACGATCGATCTCATCGCAGCGCGCGACGCGCTCGCGAAAAGCTTGGGCGATCGAGCGCGGGTCTCGACGCTGCACGACATGGTCGTCGTCGATGTGGACATTGCGCGACTGGTCGAGGTCGCGACGATCGTGCGCGACGACCCGGCAACGCGCTGCGATCTCTATTCCGTCAACGCCGGCGTCGACACTGGCACCGAGCTCCGGAGCATCACGTTCGTCCGCGGCACGACGACGCACGTCTTCGTCATGTTGCGCACCGCGCTCGACGCGGCTGAGCCCCACGTGCCCACGCTCACCTCGGTGTGGACGGGCGCGAATTGGTGCGAGCGGGAGACCTACGACATGTTCGGCATCGTCTTCGATGGACATCCGGATCTGCGCCGCATCTTCCTGGAGGAATCGTTCCCCGGCCACCCGATGCGCAAGTCTTTCCTTCCGCCACGCAGCGACGCGCGCGGAGGCTGATGACGCTGTGCCCGTAGGTCCGTTCGGCATCGATCCCGCGATCTGGGCCCCGCTCCGTCTCATCATCGCCGTACTCCTCGTGGTCGGTCTCGTGTTCAACGGCGCGCTCGCGCAGATCTACCTCGAGCGCAAGATCCAGGCGATCATCCAGGACCGGCTCGGCCCGCTCCATGTCGGCCCGTGGGGACTCCTGCAGACCTTCGCCGACGCCATCAAGCTGCTCGGCAAGGAAGACATACGCGCGCGGCTGACCGACAAGTGGTTCTTCCTCGCCGCGCCGTCGATCGTGTTCAGCCCGATGATCGCGAGCTACGTCGTGATCCCGTTCGCGCCGGGCATCGTCGGCGCCGACCTGAACGTGGGCCTCCTGTATCTCACAACGCTCGGCTCGATGACCGTGCTTGGCATCGTCATCGCCGGCTGGGCATCGAACAACAAGTACTCGCTCATCGGCGGCCTTCGATCGGCGGGGCAGCTCATCTCCTACGAAGTGCCGCAGATCCTCTCGCTGGTGACGGTCGTGGTGGTCGTCGGCACGCTGTCGATGGTCGGGATCGCCGAAAGCCAGCCGGGCTGGCAGATGAACTTCCTGGTGCTGCCGCTCGCGTTCGTCACGTACTTCATCGCGGGATTGGCCGAGACCAACCGCGCCCCGTTCGATCTGCCCGAGGCCGAGTCCGAGCTCGTCGCCGGGTTCCTCACCGAGTACTCCGGGATGCGCTGGGCGATCTTCTTCCTCGCGGAATACGGCGAGATCACGGTCGTGTCCTCGATCGTGACGACACTGTGGTTCGGCGCGTGGCACGGACCCTTCGTCGAGGTCTTTCCGGTCCTCGGCGTGCTGTGGTTCACGCTGAAAACGTACTTTTTCGTGCTCGTGTTCATGTGGATCCGCGCCACGCTGCCGCGGCTGCGCATCGATCAGCTGATGTCGCTGTGCTGGAAGGTCCTCATCCCGCTGACCCTGACCAACCTGATGGTCACGGCGATCCTCGTGCTCGCCTTCCCGACCACGCTCGTCCCGGTCGCGATCGCGAACTGGCTCCTGCTCGGCGTGTTCGTGTTCGCGCTGCCGTATTTCCAGCGCCGCCGGCTGGTCGCACTTCGCGAGCGGCTCCGGACCGCGGCCTGATGTTCGACGTCATCGAGCCGGCGCTCTTCGCGATGCTCACGATCGCCATCGTCGCGGCCGGCGCCGGCGTGGTCCTCGCCAACCGCATCACGACCTCCGCGCTGCTGATGGCCTTCACGTTCCTGAGCGTCGCGGGCATGTTCTTGCTGCTCGGCGCGGAGACCGTCGCGATGTTCCAGGTCCTGATCTACGTGGGCGCGATCACCGTCCTGATCCTCTACGGCGTCATGTTCACGCCGCAGTCGCCGCGGCTCTATGGCCTCTTCTTCCAGACGCAGAAGTGGTGGGCGGCGCTCTTCGTCATCCCGATCGCGGCCTTCGTCGCAGCCGCGGCGTTCGCGTTCCGCGACTCGGCGACGATCGGCGCGAAGGGCGGCGACCTCATGCCGCTCGCGACGAGCGTGTTCCGCGACTACGCCTTCCCGTTCGAGGTGGCGTCGGTCCTGCTTCTCGCCGCCATGGTCGGCGCGATCGTGCTCGTGAAGCGGGACGAAGATTGACCGTCCCACTCGGCTGGTTCATTGCGGTCTCGGCCGTCCTGTTCTTCATCGGTACCGCGGGGGTCCTGGTCCGCCGCAACGCCGTCGTGATCCTCATGTCCGTCGAGCTGATGCTGAACGCGACCAACCTCGCGCTCGTGGCGTTCTCGCGTCGCTATTCGTCGATCGACGAGCGCGGCAGCGTCTTCGTGGTCTTCATCTTCGTCGTCGCCGCGGCGGAGGTCGCGGTCGGCCTGGCCATCGTGCTCTCCGCGTATCGCAACAAGCCGACCGTTGACGTCGACGAGATCAGGCAGCTGAAGGGATGATCCAGAGCGTCTGGCTGATCCCGGCGCTGCCGCTGGCTGCGTTCCTGATCAACGGCTTCTTCGGTCGCCGGTGGCTGCACCGCTGGACGGGGATCGTCGCGGCGCTCGCGGTCGGGATCTCCGCGCTCCTCGCGACGGGGGTCTTCCTCGAGGTCCTCGGTGGACAGGAGCGGACGACCGTGACGCTCTACGAGTGGATCGGCGTCGGCGACTTCCACTCGAGCGTCGCGGCGTTCATCGATCCGCTGTCGTCCGCGATGTTGCTCGTCATCACGGTGGTGAGCTTCCTCATCTTCGTGTACTCGAACGGCTACATGGAGCACGACCACGGCTTCCATCGCTTCTTCACGTGGCTGTCGCTGTTCGTGTTCGCGATGCTCATCCTCGTCATGGCCGACAACTACCTCCTGATGTTCGTCGGGTGGGAGGGGGTCGGCCTCTGCAGCTATCTGCTCATCGGATTCTGGTTCGAGCGCCCCGAGCCGTACGTCGCGGCGAAAAAAGCTTTCGTGATGAACCGCATCGGCGACTGGGGCTACACGATCGGCATGATCACCACGTTCCTCGTCTTCGGCTCGATGCAGTTCACCGAGGTGTTCGACCACGTCGACATCGCGACGCAGGCGAACCTCATGCTCATCTGCCTCGCGTTCTTCTTCGGCGCGACGGGGAAGTCGGCGCAGCTGCCGCTCTATTCGTGGCTGCCGGATGCCATGGAGGGACCGACGCCCGTCTCGGCCTTGATCCATGCGGCGACGATGGTCACGGCCGGCGTCTATCTCGTCGCGCGCTCGATGCCGCTG
Organism: Chloroflexota bacterium; assembly: GCA_040003565.1. GTDB lineage: Bacteria > Chloroflexota > Limnocylindria > P2-11E > P2-11E > CF-39. The sequence goes on from JBDUCG010000044.1 coordinate 8,803, forward strand.
TTCGTCGCCGCCGGCCCCTCGCTCGCCGTGGTCGGTACGGTCGGGGCGATCACCGCGATCTTCGCGGCGACCATCGCGCTCGTCCAGTTCGACATCAAGCGCGTGATGGCGTACTCGACCGTGAGCCAGCTGGGCTACATGTTCCTGGCGCTCGGTGTCGGAGCGCCCGTCGCGGCGATCTTCCACCTCGCGACGCACGCGTTCTTCAAGGCGCTCCTGTTCCTGGGGTCAGGCTCGGTCATCCACGGCCTCGGCGGCGAGCAGGACATGCGAAAGATGGGCGGCCTGCGGCGCAAGATGCCGGTCACGTACTGGACGATGCTCCTCGCCGGTGGCGCGCTTGCGGCGCTGCCGCCGCTCGCCGGTTTCTGGTCGAAGGATGAGATCGTCGCGGCCGCATTCCTCGGCGGCTATCCGGTCCTGTGGGCGATCGGCATCCTCACCGCGGTGCTGACGGCGTTCTACGTCACGCGCGCGATGTGGCTCACGTTCCACGGCGAGCCGCGCGACCACCATCTGTACGACCACGCGCACGAGTCGCCCGCGGTGATGACGCTGCCGCTCATGGCCCTCGCCGTCGGCACGGTCGTGCTGGGTGTCGCGATCGGCTTCCCGCCCGAATCGGGGTTCATCCACCGGTTCCTCGGCCCGGCGGTCGAGGTGGAGGGCCTCGTCGAGCACACGCCGGAGATGGCGACGATCCTCACGCTCGCGGCGATCTCGGTCGCGGCCGGCCTGCTCGGGATCCTCGTCGGACTCTCGATGTACGTGCGCCATCGACCCGACCCCGCCGCCGTCTCACGCGCCTCGGGTCCGCTCTACCGGCTCCTCGTGAACAAGTACTTCATCGATGAGCTCTACGACCGGCGCATCGTGGACGGCTTCCGGGCGGCGTTCGGCGCGATGTGGGCATTCGACATCCACGTCATCGACGGAGTCGCGAACCGGCTCGGCTGGGCGGCCGCCGTCGGCGGAGGTGCGCTGCGCCGCGTGCAGACGGGCATCGTCGGCAACTACGCGCTCACGATCGTTGCCGGTCTGCTCGTGATCCTCGTGGCCTACGGCGGCTACGCGTCGGGGATCTTCACGCGATGACGATCGACCACATCCTCACGCTGCTCCTGGCGGTGCCCGCGATCGGGCTTCTGCCGCTCTATGTCTTCCGGAACGATCCGCGGTCGGTGAAGCAGGTGGCCGTGGTGACGACCCTCGTGGAGCTCGGGCTCTCGCTCGTCATGCTCGCCCAGTTCCACATCGGCGAGGCTGGCTTCCAGCTCGTCGAGGACGCCGATTGGCTCCCGAGCCTCGGCATCCGCTATCTCGTCGGAGTCGATGGGATCTCGGTCCTGCTGGTGCCGATGACGACGCTGCTCACCTTCGTCTCCGTGCTGTACTCGTCCGGCGGCGCGATCAAGGACCGCCTCGCCTCGTTCATGGCGTCCTTTCTCGTGCTCGAGATCGGCATGGTCGGCGTGTTCGTGTCGCTCGACCTCTTCCTCTTCTA
>JBDUCG010000269.1:0-3062 GCA_040003565.1 Chloroflexota bacterium
CCGAGACGAAGAGCGAAGCGAAGACCGACAAGAAGTCCGAGACGAAGTCGTCGGACAAGCCGGCGCCAAAGAGCGACGCGGCATCCTGAGATCGCTCAGAGCGTTCGCCCGCGACGCGCGCACCGTCGCCGTTTCCTTTGCGGATGACGAGTGCCCGTTCCTCGCGGGAGCGGTCGCCTTCCAGCTGTTCTTCGCGACCATCCCGCTGCTCGCGCTCGTGGTCGGCATCCTGGGATTCGTCTTTGGGTCGGAACGCGCCCAGGAGGAGCTCGGCCGGCTCCTCAGCGACGTCTATCCGTCGGCGACGGCGCAGGAGACGCGCATCGTGCGTCAGCTGGTGGAGGGCCGCGGCGTCTCGCTGGGCGTCGGCGTCATCGGAACGGTCCTCGCGACCGGAGCGATCCACGGGTCGATCGACAAGGCGCTGGCCATCATCCTCGGCGCCGGGCGGAAGCGCTCATTCGTTCGCGGGAACGCCGAGGCCTTTGCGTTCGCCGCCGCGCTCGTCTTCCTGGCCATCCTGTCGCTTGCGGCCTCGTTCACCGCCGGCCCACTCTCGCCGCTGCTCGGACTCGCGGTCGGCTACGTGCCCTTCTTCCTCATCTACCGGTTCATCCCGCGCTTCCACGTCCGCGGTCGGACAGCGCGGCTCGCCGCGCTGGTATCAGCCGTGCTGTGGGAGCTGGCCAAGATCGCGTTCGGGTTCATCACGCGCAGTCTCGGTATCTTCAGTGTGTACGGGCCGATCGCCTTCGGTGCGGCGATGCTCACGTGGATCTACGTGACCGCCGTGATCATCCTCATCGGTGCGGAAGTGATAAAGGTGAAGAGGACTGCGCATGGAACGCCTTGAATCCTTTGTGAGCCGGATGATCGAGGGATGGAGCGCGCGTCTCTTCGGCGCCAAGCTCCAGCCCGTCCAGATCGCGAAGCGTCTGATCCGCACGATGGAGGCGCATCAGACCATCTCCCTCTCGAAGACGTTCGTCCCCAACTCGTACGTGGTATCGCTCTCCCCGACGGACTTCACACAGTTCGAGCAGTACCGGCGCAGCCTCGAGCGCGATCTCGCGGAGGCGGTCCTCTCCGCGTCGCGCGAGCGCAACTTCACCCTCCTCGACTTTCCATCGGTCGAGATCGAGCGCGATGACGACGTGGCGCCCGGCGACATCCGCGTGTCGTGCGCGCTCGTCGACGCCTCGGGCGATGAGGTCGAAGCCGATCCCAAGTCGCTCGGCGCCGTCGAGTCCGGGCACACGATGGTGCTCGACCGCGAGAAGCTGCTGCGCGAGAAACCGCGCGCGCCGAAGGCGACCGTCGAGCTGAAGAACGCCGAGCGCTCCTCGGTCCAGCTCGGCCCCGACCCGCTGCTCATCGGCCGCGATCAGCAGAACGACGTCGTGCTCGACGACACGCGGGTATCGCGGAAGCACGCCGAGATCCGGCTGCGCCTCGGCCGGTACACGCTGTACGACCTGCAGAGCACCAACGGCACGTACGTGAACGGGCGGCGTGTCGCCGAGGTCGTGCTGAACGATGGCGATCGGATCTCGGTCGCCGGTCTCGACATCATCTTCCACTCGGCCGACTAGGTGGAGATCACCTTCGCCGTCCTGCTGTGGGGCGTGCGCATCGCGTTCCTCGTGCTCCTTTATCTCTTCCTGCTCCGCGCGTTCGGCGTGCTCCATCGGTCTCTCGTCGCGGAGCGCGTCTCGGATGTGGCGACGCGCGCCCTCGGCGTGCTCGTCGTCGAGCGCAGCCCCGGTCACGCGCCGCGTGTGGGGGAGCGCTTCTCGCTGCGCGCGTCCACCTCGATCGGCCGCGATGCCGGCAACGACGTCCCGCTGTCCGATGAGGCCGCATCGGCGCGCCACGCGGTGCTCGAGCTTCGCGACGGCGAGTGGTGGATCGAGGACCTCGGCAGCACCAACGGCACGCTGGTGAACGGCACGCGCATCGAGCGCACCGAGCGGCTGCACTTCGGCGACGAGCTCGCGTTCGGCCGCATCGCGCTACGCCTCGAGAAGGGGGCAGGGTGATCGCCGTCACGCGCCGCCGCCCCGAGCTCGGCCTGCTCTTCTGGGTCGCCGCGCTTGGCATCACCGGGTCCGTCGCGGTCGCCGCGGCCGAGGCCGCGGGATTCCGCCCGCAGCAGCTCGTGATCCCGCTGACCTTCGTGGTGATCGCGTTCGTGCTGCATCTGTTCCTCGCCGCGCGCGGCATCCGCGGCGACCAGGTGCTGCTTCCCATCGCGGCCGCGCTCACTGCCCTTGGGCTCATCCTGGTCGAGCGGCTCGCGTCGAACCTGCTCCTCCAGCAGCTCTCGTGGACGCTCATCGCCGCCGGAGCGTTCGCGGCGACGATCCTGATCCCGCGCGACCTCACCGCGCTGTCGCGCTTCAAGTGGACGTGGGCACTGCTGGGCGTCGGCCTGCTCGTGTCGCCGCTCCTTCCGGTCATCGGCCGCGAGGTGAACGGAGCGCGGATCTGGATCGGCTTCGGCACGGTGACGTTCGAGCCGTGGGAGGCGGTGAAGATCCTGCTCGTCATCTTCTTCGCGGCCTACCTCGAGGAGTTCCGCGAGGTGCTGTCGCAGGCGCAGCGGCGGTTCGGTCCGATCCCCGTCCCGCCCCTCCCGTATCTCGGTCCGATCGTCGCGATGTGGGCGATCGCGATGGTCGTGATGGTGTTCGAGAAGGACCTCGGCGCGACGCTGCTGTTCCTCGGGATCTTCCTCGCGATGCTGTACCTCGCGACCGGCGAGGCGTTCTACACGCTCATTGGCCTGCTGCTGCTCCTCGTGGGCGGCTTCGTCGCGTATCAGGTGTTCGGCCACGTCGCCGCTCGGGTCGACGTGTGGCTCCACGCGTTCTCGGAGGACGTGCGCTTCGACGCGGGCTACCAGCTCGTACAGGGACTGTTCGCACTCGCCAACGGCGGCCTCTTCGGGGCCGGGCTGGGCAACGGAATGCCGGAGCGCATCCCCGTGGTGTGGAGCGACTTCGTCTTCGACGCGTTCACCGAAGAGGTGGGCTTCGCCGGCGCGCTCGCGCTCCTCGCGC
>JBDUCG010000270.1:0-3055 GCA_040003565.1 Chloroflexota bacterium
GCGTTCCCGAACGACGAGCCAAGCGCGGAGGTGATCGCTTCGCGTCTGCGTGCGGCGGGGATCGCGGCTCGCGTCGATCGTGGCTTGGCAGTTGGGTTCCAGGTGCCGGCCCGAGGCCAGGTCACCGTACTCGTTGACGAGCGGGCCGCACAGCGTGCCCACAAGATCCTGGGCACGACGCCGCACGAGGAGGGCCCCCCGAGCCCGCTCATGCGGGTCGCAGTCGCGGTCCTGATCGCCGCGCTCATCCTCGGCTTCATCGCCGTCGTGGTCTCAACCATCACGGGCTAGCACCCTCAGCGGAGTCCGAACCTCCGATTGCATAAATATGCGGCACTCCGCATAATATGCGGGGATGCCGGTAAAGGTCGCGATCGTCGGCGCAACAGGCTACGCGGGCGGTGAGCTCGCGCGCCTACTGCTGCGCCATCCCGAGGCGCGGCTGGTCGCGGCTGTCGCGCGAGGCCGCCAGGGCGAGCCGCTGCGTGACGTCCAGCCGCATCTGCACGGCGCGCCCGCGTCGCTCACGGTCGGCGCCGACCCTGGTGATGCCGAGATCGTCTTCACGGCGCTGCCGGCCGGCGAGGCCGCGAAGCTCGCGCCCGGGTGGCTCAAGGAGGGTCGCGCGGTCATCGATATCGGCTCTGATTTCCGGCTCCGCGATCCGAAGGACTACGAGCGCTGGTACGGGTACACGCACCCCGCGCCGGAGCTGCTGAAAGAAGCGGTCTACGGGCTCACTGAGCTCACGCGCGACAAGGTCCGCGGCGCGCGCATCGTGGCGAACCCGGGCTGCTATCCGACCGCGACGCTCCTCGCGCTCATGCCGGCGCTGCGCGCGAACCTTGTCGACGACGACGTGATCGTCGACGCGAAGTCGGGCGTCTCCGGCGCCGGCCACAACGTCGACGACGCCTACCTCTTCGGCACGATCGACGAGAGCGTGCGGCCGTACGGCGTGCCCAAGCACCGCCACACGCCGGAGATCGCGCAGGAGCTGCGCGGCATGTCCGGACGCGCCCCGCGCCTGACGTTCACGCCGCACCTCATCCCGATGACGCGCGGTCTCATCGCGACGTGCTACGCGACACTCCGCGACGGCGTCGACGCCGCGCGCGTCGCCGACGCATACGCCACCGCGTACGCCGAGGAGCCGTTCGTGCGCGTCACGAGCTCGTACCCCGCGACGAAGGCGACGCTCGGGAGCAACTGGTGCCTCGTGCACGCCGTCGTCGACGAGCCGAACCGCAGGCTCATCGCCTTCGCGGCGATCGACAACCTGGTGAAGGGCGCGGCCGGCTCGGCGATCCAGAACCTCAACGCGATGCGCGGCTACCCCGAGACCATGGGTCTCGAGACGCTGCCGCTCTGGCCGTGACCGAGGGCCGCGGAGTCACGTTCGCGCGCGGCTTCCGCGCCGGCGCGGCGAAGGCCGGCGTGAAGCACGGACGGCCCGAGCGTCTCGACGTCGCGCTGATCGTGTCGGAGCGCCCCTGCACCGCCGCGGCGGTGTTCACCACGAATCAGGTGATCGCAGCTCCGTGCGTCGTGACGCGAACGCACGTCGAGCGCGGACCGCTGCGCGCCATCGTTGTGAACTCGGGCAACGCGAATGCGTGCACCGGCGAGCAGGGCGAGCGCGACGCGATCGCGATGGCCGAAGCCGCCGCTGCTGTCGTGGGCTGCTCGCCGTACGAGGTCGCGGTCGCGAGCACCGGCGTCATCGGCTTCAAGCTGCCCGTCGAGCGGATCGCGGCGGTGCTTCCGCAGATCGAGCTCACCGAAGGCGGTTGGGACGACACCTCCCGCGCGATGATGACCACCGACACGCGACCAAAGGTCACGGAGCGCGAGGTCCATCTGACCGCGGGCAGCGTGCGCATCGGTGGCGTCGCCAAGGGCGCCGGAATGATCCATCCCAACATGGCGACGCTGCTCGCGTTCGTCACGACCGACGCCGCTGTCGACGCCGCCGACCTGAAACGGATCGTCTCGCATGCGGCGGACACCACCTTCAACGCGATCTCTGTCGACGGAGACACCAGCACCAACGACACGCTGCTGGTGCTCGCGAACGGCGCGTCGGGCGTGACGCCGCAGGGCGCGGATCTCGCGGCGTTCGCTGAGGGCATCCACTCGGTGTGCGCGGACCTAGCGCGCATGATCGTCGCGGACGGCGAGGGGGCGACGAAGGTGTTCGAGGTGCGCGTGCGCGGCGCCGAATCGTCCGCCGACGCGCGCCTCGCGGCGCGCACGATCACGAACTCGAATCTGGTGCGGACCGCGATCCACGGCGGCGATCCGAACTGGGGCCGCGTGCTCGCGGCCGCAGGCCGCTCGGGCGCGCGCGTCGATGACCGGCGCGCCAGCATCCGTATCGGGACGCTCTACGTCTATCGCGATGGCGCGCCCGTCGCCGTCGCCGACGCCGACGTGCGCGCGCTCTTCGCGGCCGATGCGATCGAGATCGAGCTGAGTCTCGGCCTCGGCGACGGCCAGGCCGTCGCGTGGGGCTGCGATCTGTCGGCGGAGTACGTGCGCATCAACGCCGAGTACATGACGTGAGCGACGTCCTGGTGTTGAAGATCGGCGGCTCCGTCCTCGGCGAGGAGGCGGCGGCGCTCGACGTGGTGACTGCGCTCCACGACTCAGGGCACTCGCTCGTGATCGTTCACGGTGGCGGACCGCTCGCGACCGAGTGGTCGGGACGGCTCGGCCTCGAGACGCGCTTCGTGCGCGGCCTGCGGGTGACCGATGCCCAGACGCGCGACGTCGCGCTCGCAACGATGGCCGGTCTTGCGAACACCCGACTCGTCGCGGCGCTCATCGGGCGCGGCGTTCCGGCGGTGGGCCTCTCGGGTGTCGACGGCGGGATGCTCCGCGCCGAACGCGAGTCGGCCGAGCTCGGGCTCGTCGGCCGCGTCAGCCTCGTCGACAGCGCACTGCTCGAGGAGCTCCTCGAGGCGGGCCGCGTCCCGGTCGTCGCGCCGGCCGCTCTGGATAAGAAGGACGGCGAGGTCCTGAACGTGAATGGCGATGGCGCCGCGGGCGCGCT
>JBDUCG010000271.1:0-3044 GCA_040003565.1 Chloroflexota bacterium
CCGAACTCGTCGAGCACGCGCCGCGCGACCGATGGGTAGATGAGCGAGAAGCCGTCGGCGACCGTGCGGATCGAGTTCGTGAGCTGCGTCGCCGTGACTTCCTTCAGGAGGTAGCCGGACGCGCCAGCGCGGATCGAGGAGAAGACCAGATCGTCTTCGTCGTAGTTCGTGAGCACGATGACGCGAGCGGATGGGACGTAATTGCGCACGCGTCGCGTCGCGGTGACGCCGTCCCAGTCACCCATGTTGATGTCCATCAGCACGACGTCGGGCAGCAGCTCCTGCGCGAGCTCGAGCGCGGCGTGGCCATCGCCCGCCTCGCCGACGACTTCGAACTCCGGCTCCGTCTCGAGGATGGTCCGCAGACCGCTGCGGACCACGGCGTGGTCGTCGACGATCAGGATCTTGATTCGGCGCTTCTCGTTCATCGACCGAACAGTCGCGCGAAGAATCCGACGTGATCCGTACCGGTCTCGGTCGTCTCGGGTCGCTCGTCGACATCGGTGGAGCGACGACCGTAGGTCTGGGCGCGCATCGCTTCGGTGGCGTACGGGATGCTCGCGCGAACGATGCTGCCCTTGTCGGCCTCGCTGCGCACGACGAGATGTCCGCCCGCGGCCTCGGCGCGCTCGCGCATCCCGACCACGCCGAAATGCCCGCGATCCTCGGCGCCGCGGAACGTCTCGTCGACGTCAAAGCCCTTGCCGTCGTCCTCGACGGTCACGACGACGCCGTCCTGGTCGTAGAGCAGGGCGACCTTCGCCGTGGTTGCGCCTGCGTGCTGCGCCACGTTGCGCAGCGCCTCGCCCGCGATGCGGATCACCGCCCGCTCGACGATGGCATCGAGCTCGCGTGGCTGACCGCTCTCCTCCATCTGCACCTGCAGGCCGGTCTGGCGGCGCAGGTCGTCGACCAGGCGTCCAAGCGTCACCGGAAGGTTGAGGCCGCCGGTCTCGCTCTGACGCAGCGCGGTCATGTACTGGCGGACGTCCATCAGCGTCGCGCGCGCATCACGCGAAGCTTTGGCAAGCTGCGGTCCGAGGAGCGCGGGGTCCTTGTCGAGCGCGCGCTGGCAGCCTTCGAGGGCGAGCACCACACCGGTGAGCTCCTGCGCAAGGCCGTCGTGCAGCTCCTGCGCGATCTTCCGCCGCTCGGCCGACACGCCCTGATCGACGACGTCGGTCGACGTCGATCGCTGCAGCAGCCCAACGAGATACTCACCGACGCTGACGCTGAAGTCGGCATCGTCCTCCGAATACGCCTCCGACGCCCGAGCGGCGACGAGCATTCCCAGCGCGCCGATCGGCGTCAGCAGGTAGTTCGCAACGCCGGGCGGTGCCCACGCCGGCATCGTCCTGAGCTCGCTGAGCGATCCACGCGCAACGCGTTTCTCGCGGAGCACGGTCGCGAGCGCGGTATCCGACTCATCGACCGGCACATCGGTGCCGGCCTTCTCGTAGCCCATTGAGGCGCGCAGCTTCAGCGTGTGCCCCGAGAGCGCCCAGATCCCGACCGCGTCGTGCCCCAGAGCACCCGCCAGCATCATCGCCGCTCCTTCGAGATCGCCCTCTACGTCCGTGCCGAGCGTCGCGAGCCGCGAGAGCTCGAACAACACCATGGCCTGCTTGCGATCCTCTTCTGCCTGAACGAGTCGCGACTCGATCTCTTGCGTCTGCTTGCTCGAGCGATAGAGCGCGTTGGCCTCGGCCAGCTCGATGCCGGCAAGCTCGCCGAGGCGCGTCAGCGTTTGAAGATCATCGGCGCCGATCGCGCGACCCGCGACGAACGCGGCGAGCGCGCCCGCGATCTGATCCCGCCACACGATCGGCGCCGCCAGCAGGGTCTGGGCGTCGCGTCCGTCGCCCAGGCGCAGCACGCCGTTCTGGACTTGTTCCGCGGCGCCGGTCTGGAGGACGCGCTGCAGCGCCTCGCCCGCGGCGCCGTCCCAGGCCGACTGCGGGATGTTGTGCGCCACGTAGGTCGAAAGCCCGGTCTGGCCGAGGAGGACGATCGCGATGCCGTCGAGCTTACCGAGCGCAGCGAGGTTGGCGAGGCGCGCGGACCAGAAGTCAGCGCTGGCCCTGGTGCTCAAACCTTCCCCTTCCGCGCTCAGGCGATGGACGCTTCGCCCTCGATCCGGAACTCCAGTACGTTCCGCGTGCCAGACACGAGCCGCAGCTGCGGCTCGTCGATCACGCGCAGACCACTGGCGAACTCCTCCGTCGTCATAGGAGAACGCAGCGCCACTGTGAGTGTCGCTATGCCTCCGCGGAAGTCGCGAACGTATAGAGACCGCACGGTTGGTAGCGACTGGATACGGCGCTCGACCTCGACGAGACGGGCGAAGGACCGGACGGGCGAAAGCACCAGTTGAAGGTCCGTCGTCGGGGCGCCTGACTCCACCCTCGCCGGGGGTATTTCTCGGCCTTCGAGGGCTCGAAGCGGCGGCGGAGCCGCCTGCGGCGTGGGAGCCGGAGGCTGGGCGGCGGCGCGGACGGCGGCGGCGCGGCGCTCGCGCTCGGCCTGGCGCTCGGCGGCGACCTCCTCGGCCGCGGCCTGCTCCGCCATGGCCCGCTCCGCGGCGGCCCGTTCGGCAGCAGCGTGTTCGGCCGCGGCTCGCTCACTTGCGGCCCGCTCGGCGGCCGCGCGCTCGGCGGCGCGCTGTGCGGCTGCGCTCTCCGCGAGCGCGCGCTCCGCTTCGGCGCGACGCTGCGCCGCCTCGCGCTCGGCGGCGGCGCGTTCGGCGGCGGCGCGTTCGGCCGCGGCCTGTTCCGCGGCGGCGCGAAGCTCTTCCTGCGCGCGCCGCTCTTCGGCGGCGCGTCGCTCCCCGATCGCGCGCTCGAGCGCTGCGCGCTCCTCGGCCGCGCGCTGTTCTTCCTCGGCCCGTCGCACCTGTGCGGCACGCCACTCTTCTTCCGCGCGCTGCTCGTCCTCAGCACGACGCTCCGCCGCGGCGCGCTCCTCCGCATCGCGACGCGCCGCGGACGCACGCTCCTCTTCGAGGCGTCGCTCGGTCGCGGCCTGTTCCGCCGCGGCGCGCTCCG
>JBDUCG010000045.1:0-10240 GCA_040003565.1 Chloroflexota bacterium
GATCGGTCGCGAGCGCGCGGACCACGACCCAGCTCACCAGGACGTACGGCAGGCTACTCGCGGCGTAGATCAGGATGATCGCAAGACTGACGTCGAGCGCGACAGGGTCAACGACCGTCGCGACGGTCATCGCAAGGACGTAGCTCGCGCTCGCAAGCACCGCGAGACGTGCTGTGGTGGGTGTGCGCGCACGCCGGTCGCTTAGCGTCGCCGCCGCCGCTCCGGCAGCGACACCGAGCAGGGCGATCGACACCGCGACGAAGGTCAGATGATAACCGAGCGTGGCGCTGAAAAGGCGGGTCTGGGCGACTTGAAAGAGCAATGCGGAGCACGAGAGCAGGAACACCGCGGCGGCAGTCCGCACAGAGAACGCGTGACCGGGCATCGCCGAAATCTAGTGGCCGCGACCGCTCTGACACGACTCGGGGAGCACGAACGGCCGGCCGTCGTGCGTCACGACGCGCAGACCCGAGCCGAACACACTCGCGACCAGCTCCGCCGTAATGACCTCAGCGGGCTCTCCCTCGCGGACCACCGCGCCGTCCGCCAGCAGCACGACGCGCGACGCGAACGCCGAGGCGAGGTTCAGATCGTGCAGCACGGCGACCACGGCGAGCCCGCGCGCGCGGGCGAGGGACGCGACTCGCTCGAGCGTCCCGCGCTGGTGCGCGGGATCGAGGTGCGCCGTCGGCTCGTCGAGCAGAAGCACGCCAGCCTCCTGCGCGAGCGCCATCGCGAGGACGGCACGCTGACGCTCGCCGCCCGAGATGCGATCGATACGGCGGTCGGCGAGCGCCGTGGCGTCGACCTCGTCGAGCGCTCGCGCGACGGCGCGCGCGTCCTCGGATCCGAGCACGCCGAGCGCACCGAGACGTGACGTGCGGCCGAGCGCGACGATCTCGCGGACGGTGAACGGGAATAGCGTTTCGAATACTTGCGGTACGACCGCGATATGGCGCGCGACGGAGCGACGGTCGAGCTTCGTGATCTCGACCCCGTCGATCGCAACGGTGCCCGATGTGGACGGGAGCAGACCGGCGAGGACGCGCAGCAGCGTGGACTTCCCCGCCCCGTTCGGACCGACGAGCGCGACGATCTCACCAGCATGCGCGACGAGATCGACGCCGCGAAGCACCTCCCGCTGCTCATACCCGGCGCGGATCCCGCGGGCGACGACCTCGCTCAAACGAGCACCCGCCTCGAGCGGACCAGCAGCGCGAGGAAGAACGGCGCACCGACCAACCCGGTGATGACGCCCACCGGCAGCTCCGCGGGCGCGAGCGCGGTGCGGGCGCCGAGATCCGCGAGCACGAGCGCGATCGCGCCCGCGGGCAGACAGGCAATGACCAGCCGCCGATGCGTCGCGCCGAGCAGGAAGCGCAGCGCGTGCGGAATGACCAGACCGACGAAGCCGACGAGCCCGGCGATCGCCACCGCCGCGCCGGTCAGCAGCGCGGTGGTGATCAGCAGCGCGGCCGTCGTGCGATCGAGATCGATCCCCAGGGACGCCGCTGTCTCTTCGCCGAAGGCGTAGGCGTCGATCCGCGGAGCGAGAAGCAGCGCCGCGACGATGCCCACACCGACAACGACAGCGGCGACGATCAGCTCGTTCCAGCTGATCACCGCGATCCCGCCCTGGAGCCACCCGAGCACCGCGCGCAGGCGCAGCGCGAGCCGATCGCTCGAGACGAGGACGAGCGTCACGACCCCGCCGGCGAAGGACGTGAGCACGACGCCCGCGAGGAGCACGGTGAGCACCGTGGTGCGCCCGCCCAGACGCGCCAGCCGCCAGACGAGGACGATGGCCGCGATCGCGCCCGCGAACGCCGCGAGCGGAACGATCGTCGCGTCCGCGCCGAGCGCGACCGCGATGACGGCACCGAGCGACGCGCCGGCGGACGTGCCGGTGACGAACGGATCCGCGAGCGGGTTGCGCAGCATTCCCTGAAGGAGAGCGCCCGCGGCCGCGAGCGCCCCACCGACCAGCGCCGCGCCGAGAACGCGCGGCAGCCGCAGCTCCCGGATGATCGTGCCGCTTGTTGAGTCCGCGCCGAGCAGCGCGGAGAGCACGTCCGACGGCGCGATCGCGACGGCTCCCACGAGGATGCCCGCGGCCGCGCTCACGACAAGCGCGGCCGCGAGCAGCGCGAAGACGACGCTGGTCCGCACCTAGCGGAAGAGCTCGGGATGCACGAGGCGCGCGTAGGCCTCGGCCGCTTCGCCGATCCGCGGCCCGGGTCGGTTGATGAGGTTCGGCGCGATGGTGACGACCCGCTTGTTGCGCACCGCACTGATCGCGGACCAGCCTGCGCGGGCCGCAACGGCGTCGGGCTTCGCCGAATAGTCGTCGGCGGAGAGCACGATGACCTCGGGATCGCTCTTCACGATCTCCTCGGCGGAGAGCTGCGGATAAGCACCGGTCGCGCTCGAAGCCACGTTCTGCCCGCCAGCGATCGTGATGAGATCGTCGATGTACGAGCCAGGACCGACCGTGAAGATCTTCGTCGGATCGGACGCATCGATCTCGTGGTACACGCGCGGTCGCGACGCGGCCGCCGCGGTCTTCGCACGCACGTCATCGACCTTCTTCTGGATGTCCCGCGCCATGGTGTCGCCGTCGCTCCCGACAGCGCGTCCGAGCAGGATCGCGGTGCGCGCGACGTCGCCGGCGGTCTGCGGATCGACGACGAGCACGAGCAGGCCGGCGGAGGCGAGCTTCTCGATCGTCCCATCCGAGAACTTCACGCTGAGCACGAGATCCGGCTTCAGCGACACCACCTTCTCGAAGTTCACCTTGATGCCGCCGACCTTCTCGACCGCCTTCGCCGCGGCCGGCTCGTCGGAGAAGTCATCGGTGCCGACGACGCGCGCGCCGGCGCCGAGCGCGAACAGGAACTCGGTGATCGACGGTCCGATCGAGACGATGCGCTCGGGACGCGTGGGCAGGGTCACCGGTCGGTTCTGGAAGTCCGTGAGCGTGACCGGGAACGCGGCTGCGGCCGAGCCGCTGGGTCGCAGGGTGGATGAGGGGGCGGGCGTTCCGGCAGGGGCACAAGTGGCGGCGAGCATGAGAAGTGCAAAAAAGGCCGCAAGGCGGAAACGCATCTGGCTTCACTCCTTTTTCGCGAAGGCGTGTCGGCCGCGAGCAGGAGTACCAGGCGACCCGAGTTAGGACGGACGGTCCATCACGGTTGCGCGACACTGCCGGAATCTCACCGGCTTCGCTGAGACCCTGCCTATTCAGTTGTGGGGACGCGGGGCACTAGGCGGGAACGTGCTCGGTCGTGTATTTCACCGCGTCGGTGAGATGGCGTTCGAAGAGTCGCTGAAGGGTCATGACGTGTGCGCACAGGCCCGAGGTATGGAAGTGCTCGCACTCGCACGACCATTCATCTCCATGGAGCGCGACGCTATGGGAGCCATTGTCGCCGCGGAATCGAATCTCGAATTCCTGGAAGGTGATCCGCTGGGGCTCTTCGGCGTAACGCTTGGCCTTCTCGATCTTGGAGATGAGGCTCGAGTACATCCACCGACCTCCACCGCTCCGTCGTTCCGGCTGGCGCCGGACGCAAGCGATTCTAGGCCCGTGAGAGAACGCCCAATTTTGCGAGGGAACGCGCGGCTGCTAGCTCGCCACCACTCGCGGGTGCGTGTGCGGGGCGTCGTCGGCGATCGCGGCGAGCTGCGCCACGGGGATGCTCAGGAACGCGGTCACGACGGCGGGATCGAACTGCGAATTGGCGCAGCGGCGGATCTCCTCGCGTGCCGCATCGATGAGCAGGCCCCGGCGATACGGGCGGTCGCTGGTCATCGCGTCAAACGAGTCGCCGACCGCGAAGATCCGGGCGCCGAGCGGGATGCGGTCTCCCTTGAGCCCATCGGGGTAGCCCATGCCGTCCCACCGCTCGTGGTGGTGGCGGACGATGCGCGCGACGTCTTCGAGGAACGGGATGCCCGCGATGATCCGCGCGCCGAACTCGGGGTGCCGCTTCATGACCGCCCACTCGCTCTCGCTCAGGGCGGTCGGCTTGCGGAGGACGTTGTCGGGAACGCCGATCTTGCCGATGTCGTGGAGCAGGGCGCCGCGGCGGAGCGTCGCGAGCTCGGCGCCGCGGATGTTCATCTGCTCGAGGAGCAGCTCCATGTACGCGACGACGCGGTTGGAGTGGCCGCCGGTCTCGTTGTCGCGGAAGTCGAGCGCGCTGGTGAGCGCCGTCAGCGTCGCGTCGTAGGTGCGCTCGCGCAGCGCGAGGGCGTCCTCGAGCGCGCCGGCCTGCGCGACGATGCGCCGGGAAGATCGCGAGTACACCCCGCGCAGCACCAGCCAGAGGAACCCGAGGGCGATCGCCATGATCGCCGCGAGAGTGACCTGGATGCGCATGAGTGCCGCGTCGATCGGCGCGATGTCGCGCCAGACGACGACGGCTCCGACGACCTGACCGTTCTGCTTCACCGGGACCCAGGCCTCGAGCGCGCGGATCTCGCGCGTTCCCGGACCGGGCGTAGCCGCGGTGCCGGCGGTGCCGTCCATGACCATGTGATGCGTGTTGAAGCTCCCGTAGCCCACCGCGGATCCAGGCACGGCCAGCTTTGGATCGGCCACGATGGTCGTCCGGTCGGCGCTGCGCATGCCGGTCAGCGCACCGGCGAGCTCGGGATACGTTGCGGGATCGATCTTGCGGCCGACCTCATCGGAGTCGTACGAGAACACGATCGTGCCAGTGCGGTCGAAGAACTCGGTGCCGACCACGTTGTAGATCGAGAAATGGAACGTGACGACCGTGAGCAGCTCCTGCCGCTCGTCCGCTGTCAGACCACGCTCAAAGACGTCATCGCTAAAAACGGATCCGAAGTGGCTCGCGACCGCATCCTGTGTGAACTTCGTCGTCTCGTCATCGACGTAGCGGCCGACGAGGTAGGCGGTGCCGGAGCCGATGACCAGCGCGGTGACCGCGAGGACGGCCGCGAGGGCCAGGGAGAAGCGCGCGACCGGGCTGAGTCGCCCGCGCCCGAAGTCTTCCATGCTGTCGCTGATACGCACGCGGCTCACGCCTTGGATGCCCCTTTCGACCGTCTCGCCCGTGCGTGAGCATCGTGGTGGGCCTTACGAGGCGGTTAACTCGCGTGGGGGATGCGCGGTGGCTGGACGGTATCGGTGTTTAGGGACGCCGCGGCTCGTATGCCCGCCACGCATCCAGACCATGCGCAGTAGACGGCCACGCCAGCTCTTCGAGAGCGGGAAGCTCCGCCCGCGGGAAGAAACGAGCCTCCGACGCCTCATCCGGCGCGACGCGCAGCTCGCCACTCTTGATGTGGGCCCGGTAGACGATGACCAGGATCGGAAAACCCGGTCGCATCCAGCTGGCGAGAAGCCCGTCGATCGCGACTTCGAAGCCGGTCTCCTCGGCCGTCTCGCGCACCGCGGCCTCTTCCGCCGTTTCGTCATCTTCCACCAGGCCACCGGGGAGCGCCCAGTGGCCATCTCTGGGACCGTAATTCAGGCGCACGAGCAGCACGCCGCCGTCGCGCTCGACGATCGTGTTCGCGCCGATCTGCACGTGCATGAAGTCGGCGAAGCCGCAGACCGAGCAGGTCGGGCGGTCACGGCCGTCGATGCGCGTCGGGACGAGTGGCGTGCCATCGCGCGGGCAGAACGCGAAGCGCGCGGCGCGGTGGATCACCCCTTCGCGAGTCGCTCCTTGAGGTAGTCGATCGACTTCACCGGCGACGGATCGGCGCCGTTCAGCAGCGCCACATAGAAGGAGACGTAGTCGGTGAACAGCGTCAGCTGCAGGACCTCGGACAGCATGCTGGCTCCGCTGAACTGCAGCGTCTTGTGCGGGACGCTCGCACGGTCGAGCAGCTCCCGCGTGACGTCGAACCGCAGCTTGTGCCGCGGATTGTCACGATCGCTGCGCAGTAGCAGGACGGTGAGCGCGTCGCGCGCGACGTCGGGGTGCGGAAAGCCGACCACCGCGTTGTGATTGAGCTCGGGGAGCACATCGAACGCGGCCCAGTTCTTCGCGTTCTCGTTCCACTGTCCCTTGACGCGCCGCGCCATCACGCCGAGCACGCCGGCGCCGTACGCGAAGATGATGCGGCCGTGCAGCTCGATCGCGAGCTTCTTGGCGTCGTTCGTCCGCGCGCCCTCATGCACGCGTTCCTCGAGCTTCGCGAGGTCGGCGAGCGCGGCATCGACATCGTCGCTCAGGTCGCGCACGAAGCCGAGCTTCGTAAGGGCGCCGAGCACGAGACCGAGCGAGTACCCGAGCGCGGCCCGCGGCTGCGCGGTGTACGAGAAGGTGATCACCGGATACTTCGCCGCGCGCGCGAGCTCCGCGATCTTGCCTCCGGTGGTGAGGACGAGGACGCGCGCGCCGCGGCGCTGCGCTTCCTCGAAGCTCGACAGCGACTCTTCGGTGTTGCCCGAGTACGAGGAGGCGATGACCAGCGAGTCGCGCCCGACGTACGCCGGGAGCCCGTAGTCGCGATGCACGCTCATCGGGACCTTCAGCTCGCCAGCCAAAAGCGCGGCGGCCAGATCGCCACCGATGGCCGATCCGCCCATGCCGGTGACGGTGATATTCCGCACGTCGCCGTGCGCCGGTGGAAGCTGCGCAGCGCGCGCGATCGTCCACGCGTCGCGGACCTGCTTCGGAAGATCCTTGATGCGGTCGAGCATGCCGCCGGGATCCGCTGCGCGGATCCGCTCGACCGATTCGATCACTGTTGTATCCATCACACGTTCCCCTTGACCATCTTGACTCCGGTATCGAGCATCGGCGCGAGCTCCGCCTCGGAGCGCGTCTCGGCGTACACGCGAACGAGCGGCTCCGTGCCCGAGAGACGCATCAGCAGCCACGAGCCATCGTCGACGAAGTACTTCACGCCGTCGCCGGTGTCGAGGTCCACGACCTTCTTCACGGTGTGCCCGGCGAGCTCGCGCGGCCTGGCAGCGCGAAGTCGCTCCATGATCTTCGGCTTCTCGTCGCCGTACGTCGCGGCGTCCAGGCGCAGGTCGCGTCGCAGATAGAAGGAGGGACCTGCCAGATCCATGAGCTCCGCGATGAGCTGCGACGGCTTCTTCTTGGTCTTCAGCATGAAATCGAGGAAGAAGAGGTCGGCGACGATGCCATCGCGCTCGGGCAGGTGCATCGCGAAGCCGAAGCCGCCCGATTCCTCGCCGCCCATCATCGCGCCCGTCTCCTGCATCTTCGGCCCGATGTATTTGAAACCGACCGGGACCTCGTAGACGGGCACTCCGTACTTCTCGCCGAGCCGGTCGACCATCGACGTCATGTTCACGGTCTTCACCACCGGCTGCTTCAGCTTGCGGACCTCGATGAGGTACCACATGAGCAGCGCGTAGGTCGTCAGCGTCGTGACGAAGCGGCCTTTCTCGTCACCGAGTCCGGCCCGATCGGCATCGCCGTCGACCGCGAGGCCGACGTCCGCCTTCTCGGCGGTGATGCGCGCGAGGAACTCGTCCGTGTTCGGCGGGATCGGCTCGGGGTTGAGGCCGCCGAAGTACGGGTTGCGCTCGGCGTGCAGCTCGACGATCTGGGTCTTGCCGCCCCCAAGGAGACGCGGGAAGTAGCCGCTGGCGCTGCCGAACAGCGGCTCGCACACGATGCGGTATCCCGCGCCGCGGAAGGCCTCGAGGTCGAAGAGCTCCGCGACGCGCGCGAGGTAATCGGGCGCAGGGTCGAACAGCTCGACCTTGCCCGCGGCCTTCGCCTCCTCGAACGGCATGCGCCGCACGTCCTGCGGCCGCGACTCGAGGGGGTGGATGACGGCCTCAAGCTCCTTCAGCATGTCGGGCGCGGCCGCGGCACCGGTCTCGGACTTGACCTTGAAGCCGTTGTCGGGCCACGGGTTGTGGCTGGCGGTGATGACGATCCCCGCCTTTGCCTTCTTCCGCATCGTCGCGTACGAGAACGACTGCGTCGGCGCCGCGGCCGTCGAGAGGAACACGTGGATCCCGTGCGCCGCGACCACCTCCGCGGCGGCGGCCGCGAAGTGCTCCGAAGCGAACCGGCGGTCGTAGCCGATGACCACGCCGCGATCGGCCTCGCCGCTCTTTTGGACCCATTCGGCCACCGACTGCGCGCAGACGCGCACCGCGTCGAACGTGTACTCCTCGGCGATGCGCGCACGCCAGCCGTCGGTGCCGAACACGATCTTCATGCGGTCGCTCCGCGCCCGGGGGCCCCTACCCCCGCCTCCGCCTTTACCTGTCCCCGCCAGTAATCGAGCGTGTCCGCGAGCGACGTGCGCAGATCGATGCGCGGCGCCCAGCCCGTGCGTGCGCGGAAGTGGGCCGCGTCGAGAGCGAACGCCGTGGGCTCGCCGGACCGCATGCGGTCGGAATCGAGCTCGGCGCGCACGCGCACGCGCGCGAGGCCGATGAGCGTCCCCAGGATCTCCGCGACGGGAACGGCTCGGCCGCTACCCACGTTGTAGACCGCTGTGCCGGCGTCGACCAGGTCCGTCGCGAAGAGATACGCCCCAGCCATATCGCGCACGTCGAGGAAGTCACGGCGCGCGTCAAGGGCGCCATGCTTCACGACCGGCTCACGGGTGCCGGCCTCGGCCTCGGCGATCTGCTTCGCGAAGGCCGACGCCGCGAGCCCCGGATGCTGCCGGGGGCCGATCTGATTCGCCGGACGCAGCACCGTTGTCGCAGCATGCCGCCGGTCGCCGAACTCACGCACCAGCGCCTCCGACGCCACCTTCGTCGCGGCATACACGTTCCCCGGTCGGAGCGGCGCACTCTCGTCGACGAGCTCGGAGTCGGGGGCGCCGTAAACGTCGGCGCTCGATGCCATCACCAGGCGCACGTCCGGATGAGTGTCGAGCGCGGCGAGCAGCGTGGCGGTGCCGAGTACGTTGACACGCACCGCGGAGATCGGATCGCGCGCCGCCAGCGTCGGAACGGCCTGTGCGGCGAGATGCACGACAGCATCGGGGTGAGCCGCATCGAGCGCTGCTCGCACCGCGTCGACGTCGAGGATGTTGCCGCGATGCACGCGCACTCGGTCGGCGACCGCGGCGAGATTGGGGAACGGCGGATCCTCGTGCGCGATACCGTGCACGCTCGCGCCCGCGATCACCAGGCGCTCGGCGAGATGGCTGCCCGCGAATCCCGTGATACCGGTGATGAGGACGGTGCGGGGCACCGCCGAAGAGTATTAGTTCGCGGCGGTGAGCGCCGCCGGCACGGTCGCGAGGGGAAGCCGGATGGTGAACGTGCTTCCCTGGTCGACGGCGCTCGTCACGCTGATCGTTCCCCCGTGCTGTTCGACGATCTGCCGGACGATCGTGAGTCCGACGCCGCTCCCGGTGATGCGTCCCGCGACATTCGAGCCACGTGCGAAGCGGTCAAAGATCCGCGCGAGGTCGGTCTCGGGGATCCCGATGCCCTCGTCGGTGACCGCGCAGAAGGCGACGCGGCCCTGCGGCGACTCCTCGGTGCCGATGCGCACCCGGACGCGACCGTTCGGGGAGTTGTATTTGAACGCGTTCCCGAGCACGTTCGCGATGGCGCGTTCGAGACGCACGCCGTCCCAATCACCGATGACCTCGCCTTCGGTCTCGATCTCCACGACCTGCCCGCGTGAGAGCTCGGTCAGCTCGGAGGTGACACGGCGGACGAGCTCGGTCAGGTCGGTGGGCGCACGGTTCAGCTGGAGCGTCGGATCCGCCTGGCGGCGCACGAGCTCGAGGAGCTCTTCGATGAACGCGGTCATGCGGCGGACGGCGTTCATGATGCGATCGATGCTCGGTGCGTTCGTCGTGAGCTCGTCAGCCTGCATCCGGCGGCGGAGGAGCTGCGCGGTGCCGCTGATGACGGTGAGCGGCGTCTTCAGCTCGTGAGCGACGGCCGAGAGGAAGTCATCGCGCGTCCGCACCGATTGACGCACCTCGTAATAGAGGCGCGCGTTCTCGATGCCGACGGCGACGCGACGCGCGAGCTCGCGTGCCAGGGGCAGCTGCGCCTCGGTGTACACGCGACCCGATTCCGCGGTGAGGAACATGATCGTCCCGCGCACCTGACCGCCGAGCACGAGCGGCTCGCAGATGTACGACCGCGGCGCGAGATCGCGGTACAGCGCAAGTTCATCCGCGCCGCGTGCGGCCTTCTGGAGGAAGCTGTCCGAGACTTCGCTCTTCAGCTCTTCCCGCCCGCTCGATACGACCCGTCCGATCGGGCCGCGGGAGCTCGCGACGTCCGGCGGAT
>JBDUCG010000272.1:0-3031 GCA_040003565.1 Chloroflexota bacterium
AGCGTCAACGCCGCACTCGCTCGCGCGGCGATGTTCGCGGACGCTATCCTTGTCTCGATACGCGTCCCGCGGGGCCCCACCGGTTTTTCGGTGGAGCCCCTTTTCGGCGTCTAGGTAGGTAGATAAAGGAGAGAGCGCTGGTCCGTCTGGCGAATCCCTTCAAGCGTTCAGCGCCGCCGCGCGTCGATCGGCTCGTCATCGGCCTGGGTAATCCGGGCGACGGGTATGCGAACACGCGCCACAACGTCGGGTTCCAGGTCGCGAACAAGCTCGCGAAGCGGGCGCGCCTGGAGTTCGACACGAAGGCCGCGGAGTCGCGCATCGCCGAAGGCTCGCTCGGCGACCTGCGGATCGCGATCGCGCGGCCGCAGACCTTCATGAACGACAGCGGGCGCGCGGTGCGGAAGCTGCTCGAGCGCTATCGCCTGACGCCGGCGGACATCCTCGTCGTCTTCGACGAGGTCGACCTGCCGCTGGGCAAGGTCCGCCTGCGCGAGCGCGGCGGCCCGGGAACGCACAACGGCATGCGCTCGATCACGAGCGAGATCGGTGAGGGCTTTCCGCGGCTCCGCATCGGGGTGGCACCGGTCGATCCGACCGTCGAGATCGGCGATCTCGCGGAGTACGTGCTCTCGCCGTTCGCGGCCGACGAGCGCGCTGATGCGGAGCAGATGATCGCCCGCGGCGCGGAGGCGGCCGAGGTCGCGGTGCGGGACGGGATCAAGCGCGCGATGGACCGCTTCAATGGCTAGCACCGCGACGCTCGGGTCGACCGCCCGTCTCGGCGGCATCCTCGCGCTCGCCGAGCGAAGCGAGCGCTTCCGCGACCTCGCCGCGCGGCTCGAGGACCGGCGCTCGACGAAAGTAGCGGATGCGAGCGCCGGCGCGCGCGCGTTCGCGTGGGCAGCGCTCGTCGAGGTCGCGCGGAGGAACGTCGTCGTGGTCGCGCCGAGCGAGGATCGCGCGCGGCGATGGCGTGCTGAGCTTGCTGCGTGGCTGGGGGACGAGCGCGTGCTCGCATTCCCCGAGCGCGAGACGATGCCCTACGAGATCGGCACCGCGTCCGCCGGCGCGGTGCATCAACGGCTCCTCACGCTGTGGCGCGCGCACACCGCGACCGAGCCCGTCGCGGTCATCGTGTCGCTTCGCGCGCTGATGCAGCACACCATCGCTCCCGAGGATCTGCGCGAGCGCGGGCGGACGCTGCGCGCCGGCGACCCGGTGTCGTGGAACGCGACTGCGGCGTGGCTGTTCGAGCTCGGCTACGAGCCCGTCGCGGAAGTGAGCGAGCCCGGCAGCTTCTCGCGGCGCGGCGGGATCCTCGACGTGTATCCCGCGTCGGCCGACATGCCCGTCCGTATCGAGCTGTTCGGCGATGACATCGAGACGCTGCGCCGCTTCGATCCGGTCACGCAGCGCTCGCAGGATGCCGTAGACACCGTCGACATCCTGCCGGCGCGCGAGTACTCGCTGGACAGCGCGCCGGCGCTCGCGGAGCGTCTCGCCACCGCTCACTGGGACGAGCCGCGCGGCGAGGAAGACGAGCTGCAGCCGTACGCGTCGCTCGTCGAGGCACTGCGTGAGGGCCGCGTTGCGCCGGGCCTCGACGCGTTCGCGCCCGCGCTCGGAGCGACCGCGTCGCTTCTGGATCATCTCGAAGGTCAAAGCACGGTCGTGTTCGAGGACTCCGTCGAGCTCGGTCTCACGCACGATGCGCACGAGGCGCAGGCCGAGGAGCGGCGTGAGGAGCTGCGCGGGCACGGCCTTACGGTCACGGCCTTCCCGCCGCCGTACGTCCCTCGCGACCGTCTGGATGCGTCGGCCGACGAGCACGGCGCCGTCCGCGTGCGACCCGACGCCGACGCGCTTCACCTGGGGTGGGGTGGCATCACGTCGTACGCCGGACGCCTGGACACGTTCCTGCGCGAGGTCGCCGGAGCTGGCCGCGATCTGCGCGTGGTCGCGTCGCCGCAGGCCGCGCGGCTCGCCGAGCTCCTCGCCGATCGCGACGTCACGACCTCGCCGCGCGACGTGGTCGCGGAGACGCCGGCGGACGGCGCGCTGGTCCTGGCGCACGTGGGCCTCGCCGAAGGCTTCGCGGTCCCGGAGCTCGGGCTGCGCGTGTTCACCGATGCGGAGGTCTTCGGCTTCCGCAAGCCGCGTCATCCCGAGCGCCGCCGCAGGCGCGTCGCGGTCGGCTCGTTCCTTTCCGACCTGAAGCCCGGCGATCACGTCGTGCACGAGGACCACGGCATCGCGCGGTTCGAGCGCTTCATCACGCGCGAGATCGCCGGCGTCGTCCGTGAATACCTCGAGCTGCGCTTCGCGGGCACCGATGTCGTCGCCCTGCCGACCGAGCGCGTGGACCGTGTCACGCGTTACGTCGGCGGTACGCCGCCGGCGCTCTCCGCGCTGGGCGGCAAGGACTGGGCCGTGACGAAGCGCAAGGCGAAGAAGGCCGCGGAAGAGATCGCGCGCGAGCTGATCCGCCTCTACGCCGCGCGCGAGACCATCGTGGCCCACGCGTTCGGCCGCGACACGCCGTGGCAGATCGAGATGGAGAACGCGTTCCCGTTCACGGAGACGCCCGACCAGCTGCAGGCGATCGAGGACGCGAAGCACGACATGGAGCGGCCGCGTCCGATGGATCGTCTCGTGGTCGGCGATGTCGGCTACGGCAAGACCGAGGTCGCGCTGCGCGCGGCGTTCAAGGCCGTGCAGGACGGCAAGCAGGTCGCGGTGCTCGTGCCGACGACGGTCCTCGCGCAGCAGCACTTCGAGACGTTCTCCGAGCGGCTCGCGACGTTCCCGGTGCGCGTCGCGATGCTCTCGCGCTTCCGGACCCCGCCCGAGCAACGCGAGGTGGTCGCGCAGCTCGCGACCGGCGAGGTCGACGTCGTCATCGGAACGCACCGGCTACTTCAGAAGGACGTGCGCTTCCGCGATCTCGGCCTCGTCGTGATCGACGAGGAGCACCGCTTCGGCGTGAAGCACAAGGAGCGCATGAAGCAGATGCGCACCGAAGTGCACG
>JBDUCG010000046.1:0-10161 GCA_040003565.1 Chloroflexota bacterium
GGCTTGGTCGAATACGCACTCATCATCGCTGTCATCGCGATCGCGATCATCATCGCGATGATCTTTCTAAGGGACCAGCTGACCAACGAGTTCTCGATGATCGGGAACAACCTCACCTAAGAAGCGGGCGGCGGCCAATCTCCCGAGGTTGCTCCCTTTTGATACAATTTCCTTCAACGACTCCCGGTCGATGCCCGGGAGCCGCGGGCGCCGCTGAAAGTGGGTCGACCCCACTTTTTTTGTCGCCTGAAAGTGAAGAAGGGGGAGCGCCGGCGATGAACCGAGAACTCGTGACCGGTCTTGCACAGCTCTCCGCCGAGAAGGGTCTCCCCAAAGAGGTCGTCGGCGACATCATCGCCCGAGCCCTCAAGCGCGCGTACGGCGCTGAAGAGAACATCGACGTCAAGGTCGACATCACGACGGGCGCCTTCAAGGTGTATCTGCTCAAGACCGTCGTCGACAAGGTCGAGGACCCCAAGCTCCAGATCCTCCTCGATGCGGCCAAGCGCCTGAAGCCCGACGCGCAGCTCGGCGACGTCGTCCCGCTCGAGGAGTCCGCCGCCGCACTGGGTCGCATCGGCGCGCAGACCGCCAAGCAGGTCATTCAGCAATCGCTGCGTGAGGCCGAGCGCGAGCAGGTCTTCGCGGAGTACGCCGACCGCGAGGGCGACATCATCAATGGCCAGATCAGCCGCTTCGAGGCCGGCTCCGCGATCATGGAGCTCGGCAAGGCCGAGGCGATCCTGCCGCGCGCCGATCAGGCGCCGCACGAGCGGTACTTCATCGGCCAGCACCGCAAGGTCGTGGTCGTCGAGGTCCGGCGGACGCTGCGCGGGCCACAGATCATGGTCAGCCGTTCGCACAAGAACCTCGTGAAGAGGCTGTTCGAGCTCGAGGTGCCGGAGATCTACCACGGTCAGGTGGAGATCGTCGGCATTGCGCGTGAGGCCGGCTCGCGCACCAAGATCGCCGTCCGCGCGCGCCAGCCCGGCATCGACGCGCGCGGCGCGTGCATCGGTCAGCGCGGACTGCGCGTTCAGGCGATCGTCAATGAGCTCGGCGGCGAGAAGATCGACATCATCGAGTGGAACGAGAAGCCCGAGCAGTACGTTGCCAACGCGCTCGAGCCCGCCCACGTCGTGCGCGTCGACATCGTCACGGACGACAAGACCGCGTACGTCGTCGTACCCGACCGCCAGCTCTCTCTGGCGATCGGCAAGGAGGGCCAGAACGCGCGGCTCGCCGCGAAGCTCACCGGCTGGCGCATCGACATCCGCAGCGAGTCCGAGGTGCGCGCCGAGCTCGAGCCGGAGCCGGAACCCGAGCCGGTCGCGGTCGCGGTCGAAGCCGCGCCGCCGGTCGAGGAGGACGCCGAGCCCAGTCACGACCTCATCGCCGAGGTCGAGGCCGAGTCCGCGATGGCGGACGAGGAGGAGCTGGACGAAGAGGACCGCGCGCTCCTCGGAGCCAAGAAGAAGAAGGAACGCCGTTAGCCCGAAGGAGACCGGAGGCGCCGCCCGGCGGCCGCTTCCGCAGCGGACGTGCGTGGCCTGCCACACCGTCCGCGCCAAGCGGGAGCTCGTCCGCATCGTGCGCTCCCCCGCGGGCGAGCTGGCGGTGGACCTTCGCGGCAAGGCGCCCGGCCGGGGCGCGTATCTGGACCCGGCCCAGGCCTGCCTGGAGCGCGGCCTGAGGGAAGGAGCGCTCGCTAAGGCGCTCGAGATCCCGGTCGACGCCGCCACGGCAGCCCGACTCGCAGTAGAACTAGAGCAAGCAGCCCGCGTGCGACAGAAGGAGACCGCGTAATGCCCAAAGCACGACCTCGGCGGTTCCCACCGCAGCGCGGCCCCCGTCCGCGGGGCCGTAGGCCACAGCGCCCGCAGCCGGCGATAGCGCCGGTGGAGCAGGCCGCACCGGCCGTGGCGGTCATCGAGGGGCGCCCTGCGGTCGTCATCCCGAAGCAGGTGTCGGTACGCGAGCTCGCGACGCTTCTCGAGGTCAGCATCGTCGACCTCATGCGCGCGCTGGTGAACATGGGAACGATGGCGTCGATCAACACGACCATCGACTTCGACACCGCGAGCCTGGTCGCCACCGAGCTCGGCATCGAGACCAAGCCCGAGGAGGAAGTGGCGCCGCCGGTCGAGGACGCCGAGGCCGAGGTCGTTCCGTTCAAGCCTGAGCTCTGGACCGAAGACGACGCGAGCAAGCTCAAGCCGCGCCCGCCGGTCATCACCATCCTCGGTCACGTCGACCACGGCAAGACGAGCCTGCTCGACGCGATCCGCACGACGAACGTGACCGCGCGCGAGGCCGGCGGCATCACGCAGCACATCGGCGCGTACCAGATCGAGTACAAGGACCGCAAGGTCACATTCCTCGACACCCCGGGGCACGAGGCGTTCACCGCGATGCGCGCGCGCGGCGCGCAGATCACCGACGTCGCCATTCTCGTCGTCGCGGCCGACGACGGCGTGCAGCCGCAGACGATCGAGGCGATCTCGCACGTGAAAGCGGCCGGCGTTCCGATCGTCGTCGCGCTGAACAAGATGGACAAGGCCGACGCCAACCCCGATCAGGTCAAGGCGCAGCTGGCCGAGCACAACGTGACCATCGAGGAGTACGGCGGAGACACACCGCTGGTCGCCGTGTCCGCGCGCACGAAGCTGGGGATCGACGACCTCCTCGAGACCGTGCTGCTCGTCGCCGATGTCGCCGAGCTCACCGCGAACCCCGACCGGCCGGCGATCGGTCGCGTCGTCGAGGCGCATCTGGACACCAAGCGCGGTCCGGTCGCGACCGTCCTCGTGCAGACGGGCACGCTCGAGCGCGGCGATCTCGTGGTCGCCGGGGTCGCGTACGGCCGCGTGCGCGCGATGACCGACGACAAGGGCAAGCCCGTGGGCCGCGCGGAGCCATCGCGCCCGGTCGAGATCCTCGGCCTGCCGGACGTGCCCGAGGCGGGTGACGTCTTCCGCGCCGTGGCCGACGAGAAGACCGCCAAGGCGCTCGTCGCCGCCAATCTGCGCGAGCGGGCTGGTGCGGGCGCGTCGGAGAAGCCGGCGACGCTTGATGAGATGTTCGCGCAGGTCAAGGAAGGCAAGGCCAAGGAGCTCAAGCTCGTCCTCAAGGCCGACGTCCAGGGCTCGCTCGAGGCGATCAAGGGCGCCCTCGCGAAGATCCCGCAGGAAGAGGTCGGCCTGCAGGTGATCCACGACGCCGTCGGCGACATCACCGAGTCGGACCTGACCCTTGCGGCCGCGTCCAGCGCCGTCGTCATCGGCTTCAACACGAAGATGGAAGCGCCCGCGAAGCGCGTCGCCGATCAGACGAACGTCGACGTCCGCCAGTACAAGATCATCTACGAGCTCCTCGACGACGTGCAGAAGGCGCTCACCGGCATGCTCGAGCCGGTCATGGTCGAGACCGTGATCGGCCACGCCGAGGTCCGGCAGATCTTCACCGCCGGCAAGACGACGATCGCCGGCTGCGGCGTGCTCGACGGCGTCATGCGCCGCGGCGTCCAGTCGCGGCTGCTCCGCGGCGGCCAGGTCGCGTTCGACGGACACATCGAGTCGCTCCGCCGAGTGAAGGACGATGTGCGCGAGGTCGCCGCCGGTCTCGAGTGCGGCATCACGCTCGACACGAACGACATCCAGGTCGGCGACGTCATCGAGGCGTACACCGTCCAGCCCAAGCCCAGGTAATCGTCGGATGGCGTACAAACGGGCGGACCGCGTCAACGCGCTGCTGCAACGCGAGCTCGGGATGATCATCAGCGAGGAGCTGCGCGATCCACGCATCGCGTTCGCGACCGTGACCGGTGTGGAGATCACGTCCGATCTTCGGACCGCGAAGGTCCACGTCAGCGTGCTGGGTGACGAGGAGCAGGTGAAGTCCACCATCGTCGCGCTCAACGAGGCACGGCCATATCTGCGTCACGAGATCGGCGCGCGCACCGAGCTTCGCTTCGTTCCGGATCTCACCTTCGTGTCCGACCAGACCGCGGAGCGCGCGGCGCGCATCTCCACGCTGCTGCGCGAGGCGCGTGAGCGCGAGGGCCGCTCGTGAAGGAGCTCGTCGACACGCTGAAGCGCGCGAACACGGTCGCGATCATCTCGCACCGCGACCCCGACCCGGACACCATCGGGTCCGGCATCGCGCTCGGTCTCGCGCTCGACGCGCTGGGAAAGCGCGTGACGCTCCACTGCGCCGACGCCGTACCCGAGCACGCGCGCTTCCTCACCTGGGCCGATCGCTACACCACCGAACCGCCGCCGGCGGCGTCCGATCTGATCGTCACCGTCGACTTCGGCTCCGCCGACCGCGCCAAGTTCGCGCTCCCGGCCGGCCCCACGCTGGTGAACATCGACCACCACGCGTCGAACGCCCTCTTCGGCTCGGTGAACCTCGTGGACGTCACCTCCGCTGCGACCGCTGAGCTCGTGTCGCGCGTCATCGACGCGCTCGGCGTGCCGTGGACGGCGGACATGGCGACCGCGGCGCTCGTCGGGATCATGACCGACACCGGTTCGTTCCAGTTCCCCTCGACCGACTCGCGCGCCCTGGGGCGCGCGGCGCGGCTGCGCGAAGCAGGCGCCGACCTCCAGGCGATCACCTACAACGTCTTCCGCAACAAGCGCTTCCAGGCGCTCAAGCTGTGGGGCTTCGCGTTCTCGAAGATGCGCGGCGAGCACGACGGGCAGCTGGTGTGGACCGAGGTCACACGTGAGGACTTCGCGAACGCTGAGGCGCTCGACGAGGACATCTCGGGCCTGGTCGAGCAGATCGCGCGGGCGAGCGGCATGCGCGTCGCGCTGCTGTTCAACGAGCACGACGAGGGCAAGATCAAGGTGTCATGCCGCACCTCGGCCTGGGCGCCGTCGGTCGACGCGTCGGCCCTGATGGCCCGCTTCGGCGGCGGCGGCCACGTGCGCGCCGCCGGTGCGCTGATCGCTGGGGACGTCGCCGTGGTCCGCGACTCGGTCCTGAGTGCTACCCGCGAAGCGCTCGCGGCCGCGCGCGCCGCTCAGCCGGTCGCCGAAGGGATCGCCTGACCGCGGGCAGGGTACCCCGTTGAGCGAGGGCGGCGACCGGGGCATCCTCGCCATCGACAAGCCAGAGGGCTGGACCTCGCACGATGTCGTCGCCGTCGCGCGCGGCGTCCTTGGCCTGCGGCGCGTCGGTCACGGCGGCACGCTGGATCCGCTCGCGACGGGACTCCTCGCTCTGCTCGTAGGCGAGACGACGCGCGACACCGAGCGGATCCACACCGCGCCAAAGGTGTACGACGCGCTCGTGCGGTTCGGCAGCGAGACAGCGACCGACGACCGGGAAGGCGAGACGACGCGCAGCGGGGCGGTGCCGACGGATGCCAGCGGCATCGAGGCGGCACTCGCTCCATTACGCGGCGCAATACAACAGGTCCCACCCGCGTACGCGGCGGTCAAGGTGGCTGGCAGGGCGGCATACGCACGCGCGCGGAGCGGAGAAGCGGTCGCGCTTGCGGCGCGCGAGGTGCAGGTGCATCGACTCGAGATGACGGAGTGGGATCCACCTGACGCGCGCCTCCTGATCGTGTGCGGAAGCGGCACGTACGTGCGCTCGATCGCGCGCGACCTCGGCCGAGCGCTCGGATCCGCGGCGCATCTGGCTTCGCTGCGCCGCCTCGCGATCGGCGCGCTCGACGTCGAGGGCGCGATCGGCATCGAAGCGCTGCGCGCAGCTGGGCGCGACGCTGCGGTGGCACGCCTGCGCGAAATGGACGACGCGGTCCTCACCCTGTCGCGCCGCTACCTCGACGAGCCCGCCCGTAAACTCGTCGGAGCAGGGGGACATTCGTGATCAAGGTCGCGGAGCGCTTCGCCCGCGCCGCATTTCAGGCTTGGCGCGATCTCTCGCTCGACGCGAAAGTGGTCAGCGCGGTCGGCTTCGCGAACTGGATAGCGCTCTTCGCGAACCACACGACCGTCGCTGCGACTCGCGACGTCCCGGTCTGGCAGCTCTTCCCGTTCGGCGCCGACAGCGTGTTCCTCATCGTCTGCGGCGTGCTCCCTATCGCGTACGCGATGCGCGATCTGCGCTCCCGCGCCGCCTTCACGCCACGGCAGCGGGCGGTCCATCTTGCGTCGATCGTCGCCGTCTTCGTGGTGGTGCCGACGCTCGCATCGATCGTCCTCCGCGAGACGGGCAAGCCGTACACCTATATCCACGACGGCGCGCTCATGATCGAGTGGGCGGCGCGCAAGCTGCTGCTGGGGCAGAACCCGTACGTCGCCGATTACCTCGACACGCCGCTCTACTACTGGCCGATGGTGAACAACCCGGCGCTCTATCACCTCACGTACTTCCCGTTCCTCTTCCTGATCACCACGCCGTTCGTGTGGCTGTTCGACAAGGTGGGTCTGTTCTGGGACCAGCGCTACCTCTATCTGCCGGCGTTCATCGCGACGCTCGCGGTCGTCCCGCTCCTCGCCCGCCGCGTCGAGAACCGCCTGGCTCTTGTCGCGCTGCTCGCGCTGAACCCGCAGCTGTTCCCGTTCGTGGTCGAGGGTCGCAACGACTTCTTCGTGCTGCTGTTCCTCTTCGCAGGAGTCCTGCTGCTTCAGCGCGAGCGGCGCAGCCTGGGCTCACTGGCGATCGCCGTCGCCGCGGCGGCGAAGCTGCACGCCGTCTTCATCATGCCGTTCGTCGCGGTGTGGCTCATCGCGACGCGGCGTCCAAGGACGCTGGGCGAGGCGTGGGATGCGCTGTGGCGACCGCTCTGGCCGGCGACGTTGTTCCTCGCGATCACCTTCCTGCCGTTCCTGATCAACGACTTCGGCGCGTTCTACGACGACGTCGTCCGCTACAACGCGGGCGGCGCTGCGTGGACGTATCCGATCTCGGGCATGGGGTTCTCGGCGATCCTCCTGGCGCTCGGCGTCATCGAGTTCCGCCAGGCGGACTTCCCGTTCGCCGCGATCGAGCTCGCCGTCGCGACACCGATCGCCCTCTGGTGGATGTGGAAGCTGTGGAAAGCTCCGACGCTCGCAACGCTGCTCACCGGCTACGCGCTGACGCTCCTCGCATTCCTGTTCTTCGGGCGCTACTTCCAGGGGAACTACCTCGGCTACATCCTCGCTGTCGCGACGCCGGTCCTCTTCCTCCGATCCGAGGCGCGCGTCCCGGTGAAGCGACGCGTGCGCCGCACCCGCGTGGCCGGTCCCGTTCAGGCGGAGCCGGTGAGCACTTTGGCACCCGTGCCGGTGCCGGTCGCCGCTTCGGCCGCTGAGCCTGCCGTCGAGCCGATCCCCGTACCAGCCGGCGCTCTCGACTAGCCGTAGCCTCCACCGCGTGAGCGTGGTCCATGACTGGGATGGCTGGCCGCGCGGGCCGCTGTCGATCGCGATCGGCGTCTTCGACGGCGTGCACCTCGGCCATCAGGCGCTCATCAAGGCGACCGCAGAGCGCGCGCGCCGCCAGGGCGGGAGAGCGCTCGCGGCGACGTTCGATCCGCTCCCGATCCAGGCACTCGCGCCGGGTGCCCCGCCGTCCGCGCTCTCTGACCTCGAGGAGCGCGTGCGCCGGCTGCACGACGCCGGCGCGGACGACGTGGTCGTCTTCCACTTCACCAAGGAGTTCGCCGCGCTCACCGCCGACGAGTTCGTGAAGCGGCTCGCTGGGGCAGGTGAGGTACGCCAGATCCTCGTGGGCGAGGACTTCCAGTTCGGGCACGACCGCGGTGGCGATGTGCGCTCGCTCGCCGCGGCCGGCACCACCTACGGGTTCGAGGTGGTCGTGGCGTCACCCGTCAAGCGGGACGGCGAAGTCGTGAGCTCCACCCGGATCCGCAACGCGCTGCTCGCGGGCGACGTCGAAGGCGCGGCCGCTCTTCTCGACCATCCATATCTCGTCAACGGCACGGTGGTCCACGGCGCGAAGCGCGGACGGGCACTCGGCTTCCCGACGATCAATCTCGCGGTTCCGCCCGAGCGGCTTCTGCCACGCGATGGCATCTACGCGATGTGGGTGCGCGTCGGCGACGAACAGGTCGCGGCTGCGGCCAGTCTTGGCGTGCGCCCGACGTTCGGCGGCGGCGACCGCACCCTCGAGGCCTATCTCCTGGACTGGGAAGGCGATGCATATGGCGACCGCATCGAGGCCGCCTTCGTGAAGCGCCTTCGCGATGAGCTGCGATTCGCGAGCGCGGCGGAGCTCAGCGAGCAGATCGCCCGCGATGTCGAGGCCACGCGCGCGGCCCTGCGCGACCCGAAACCTTCGTGACGGCTGGTCACGCTTCGCATACACTGATTGCAACAAAACAAGATCTACGGATCAGAGAAAGGACAGTGGGTGCCGCCCGCGACGACGACATCCAAGCGTGAGGTCATCGAGACCTACCAGCGCGACGCGAAAGACACCGGTTCGCCGGAGGTCCAGATCGCAGTCCTCACGCAGCGCATCAAGCATCTGACCGAACACCTTCGCGCGGCCCGCCACGACAATTCCAGTCGGCGCGGTCTGCTCCAGATGGTCGGACAGCGGCGGCGGCTCCTCGCTTACCTGCACCAACGGTCACCCGAGCGTTATCAGGCGATCATCGGGCGACTCGGACTGCGGCGGTAGCGAGGCCGCGAGAGCGCGGATGACCCAGGGACATCCCTGGGTCTTTTCTTAGAGGCGCACCCCAACAAACACATGCCAGTCACGCAAGCCCAAGCAAAGATCAACGACAAGCCGCTCGTCTTCGAGACCGGCAAATACGCCAAGCAGGCCGGCGGCGCGGTCACGGTCCGCTACGGCGACACCATCGTCTTCGCCGCGGCCACGGTCGCCAAGACCACGCGACCCGGAATCGACTTCTTCCCGCTCACGGTTGATTTCGAAGAGCGCCTGTACGCAGCGGGGAAGATCCCCGGATCGTTCCCACGCCGAGAGGGCCGTCCGTCAGAGGAGGGCATCCTGACCGCCCGCCTCACCGACCGGCCCATCCGCCCGCTCTTCCCGAAGGGTTTCAAGAACGACGTGCAGATCATCGCGTCCGCCTGGTCGGCCGACCAGGAGAACGACTACGACGTGCTCGTCGTGAACGCCGCGTCAGCGGCACTGACGATCTCGGACGCGCCGTTCGAAGGGCCGATCGGATGCGTTCGCGTCGGGACCGTCGGCGGCAAGCTCACGCTGAACCCGACGATCCAGCAGATGGATGAGAGCGAGCTTGACCTCGTCGTCGCCGGAACAAAGGACTCGATCATGATGATCGAGGCTGGCGCGCGTCAGGTGACCGAGGACTTCCTGGTGGAGGCACTCGCGCTCGCACAGGAAGGCATCAAGGAGCTGTGCGACGCACAGGAGGAGCTCCGGCGCGCCGTCGGCAAGCCGAAGCTCGCCATCGCCCAGCTCCCGGACAACACCGAGAAGCTCGCCCCGGTCGTCGCCTATCTGAAGGAGCGCATCCGCGCCAAGCTCCGCAACCCGGACAAGGCGCAGCGCGAGAGCGGCCTCGACGAGCTCAAGGCCGACGCGGTCCTCCAGTTCGTCAAAGAGGGGAGCCTCGTCCTCGCGGAAGAGGTCGCCGGCGCCTACGAGACGATCCTCGAGGAGGAGTTCCGCCGTGCCGTGACCGAGGAGAGCCTGCGGCCGGACGGCCGCGACACCAAGACGATCCGGCCACTCTCGATCGAGGTCGGCGTGCTCCCAAGAACGCACGGTTCCGGGCTCTTCACGCGCGGGCAGACGCAGGTGCTGTCCGTGACCACGCTCGGGCCGACCGGTGACGAGCAGATCATCGACACGCTCTCGCCGGTGGACACCAAGCGCTACATGCATCACTACAACTTCCCGCCGTATTCGGTGGGCGAGGTGCGGATGATGCGCGGCGCGGGCCGTCGCGAGATCGGCCACGGTGCGCTCGCCGAGCGGGCGCTCATGCCGGTCCTGCCGACCAAGGAGGAGTTCCCGTACACGATCCGCGTCGTCAGCGAGACGCTCGAGTCCAACGGCTCGTCATCGATGGCGTCGACCTGCGGATCGACGCTGTCGCTCATGGACGCCGGCGTCCCGATCAAAGAGATGATCGCGGGCATCGCGATGGGGCTCGTGACCTCGGGCAAGCGCTACACGATCCTCACCGACATCCAGGGCCTCGAGGACCACTACGGCGACATGGACTTCAAGGTC
>JBDUCG010000273.1:0-3008 GCA_040003565.1 Chloroflexota bacterium
GGAAGCCAATGAGCCCAAGGATCACGTAGCCCTCGCGCGCGATGTGCATGTGCGGAGGGTGCACGATGAGCCGCCGCACGAAGGCGATGGCGATCGACACGAAGACCGCCAGCGCGAACAGGTCGAGCGACCACGCATAGACACCGGTTTCGGTCCCCGGCAAACCCCAGCCCGTGAGCCCCCGGAGCAGCAAGTCGGCGCTGCCGTACGTGATCACGAGGAAGCCCCAGAAGATGAGCGCGTGCGTGATGCCGCGCAGGTAGTACGGGCGCTTGATGAGCTTGCGCTGACCGAGGTAGATCACGAGCTCGTCGCGCAGACGGCGCCAGGGATGATCGATGCGGTTCTCGCTGCGGCCGAGCCGCAGGAGCCGCACGAGGACGGCAGTGCGCCACGCGAACGCGCCGAATCCAAGAAGGATGAGCGCAAGGAGCACCAGCGCGCCGTAGCCGGAGGTCGGCGCTACCACAGCGCGCTCACTCCGCCAGGATCTTCTCGGCGATGACGAGATTCATGATCTCGCTCGTTCCTTCGTAGATCTCGGTGATCTTCGCATCGCGGTAGTGCCGCTCGGCCGGGAAGTCAGTGAGGTAGCCGTACCCGCCGAAGATCTGCACGCACTCGCGCGCGGCGCGAACGGCGACGTCGCTCGCGAACAGCTTGGCCTGCGCGGCCGCGAGGATGTGGTCCTCGCCGCGATCCTTCAGCGTCGCCGCGCGCCACACGAGCAGACGGGCGGCATCGATCTCGGTGGCCATGTCCGCGAGCTTCCACTGGATCGCCTGGAACTCGACGATCTTCTTACCGAACGCCTCGCGCTCCTTGGCGTAGGCGAGCGAGTCCTCGAGGCAGGCGCGCGCGATGCCGACGGCTTGCGCGGCGATGCTGATGCGGCCGCCATCGAGCGTGGCGAGCGCGATCTTGAATCCCCCGCCCGCCTCGCCGAGAAGGTTCGCGGCGGGGACGCGGCACTCCTGGAACACGAGCTGCGCCGTGTCGGATCCGCGGATGCCGAGCTTGTGCTCGAGCTTGCCGACCGTGAATCCCGGGGTGCCCTTCTCGACGATGAACGCCGCGATGCCGCGGTGCTTCGCCTTCGCGTCCGTTTGCGCGAAGACGAGGGCGATGTCGGCGCTCGCGCCGTTGGTGATGAAGTTCTTCGTGCCGCTGAGCACCCAGGCATCGCCGTCGCGCCGCGCCGACGTGCGCATCGCTGCCGCATCGCTGCCCGATGCCGGCTCCGACAGTGCGAAGCAGCCGAGCTTCGCGCCGGTCGCGAGCGGTCGGAGGAACTTCTCCTTCTGCTTCTCGCTGCCGAAGTGGAGCAGCGGATCGCAGACGAGCGACACGTGCGACGACATGACGACGCCGGTCGAGGCGCAGGCGCGGTTGATCTCCTCGGTGACGAGCGCGTAGCTCAGCGCGTCGAGGCCGGCTCCGCCGTACGACTCGGGAACGTAGATGCCCATGAAGCCGAGCGCGGCCATCTCCGCGAGGAGCTCCGGGGGGACCTTGCCCTGCTCGTCGATGTCGTGCGCGCGCGGCAGGACCTTCTCGCGCGCGAAGTCGCGCGCGGTGCGCTGCGCGAGCTCCTGCTCCTCGGTCAGGGCCAGGTCGAAGCCAACTGTCTCAGTGGTCGTGGTCATGTCCGTGCCCGTGCTCCTCATTTGCGTGGAAGCCGACGTAGCGTCCGTCGGGATCGCGTGCGTAGAAGTAATCGCCCTGGAACCCACCGACCGCGCAGCCGGCCGCCTTCGCGCGCGCGTACGCGGTCGCGACATCGTCGATGCCGAACCAGACGACGAATCCGCGCTGCGCGCGCACCTCTGCCTCCGTCTGGCGATCATCGGGGTCGTGAACGACCACCTGGGCGTTATCGGCGGCGAGCCAGGTCGCACTGCCCTGTGGCTCCGCTTTCAGCCCGGCGATCTCCGTGTAGAAGCGAACGACTTCTTCGCGCCTCGCGGTGAACGCCATCACCGGACCGACGCCGGGAACATGATCGTCGCTCACATCGCCTCCACCGCGAGTGCGACGGCCTCGCCGCCGCCGAGGCAGAGCGAGACGACGCCGCGCTTCTTGCCGCGGGCGCGCAGCGCATAGATCAGCGTGACGAGGAGGCGCGCGCCCGACGCGCCGATCGGATGTCCGAGCGCGACCGCGCCGCCGTTGACGTTGAGCCGGTCCTCGGGGATCCCGAGCTCGCGCCGCACACCCTCGATGCCGCTGAACGCCTCGTTCACCTCGAACAGGTCCACCGAGTCGACAGTCCATCCGGCCCGCTGGAGCACGCGGGTGATCGCGCCGATCGGCGCG
Organism: Chloroflexota bacterium; assembly: GCA_040003565.1. Taxonomy (GTDB): domain Bacteria; phylum Chloroflexota; class Limnocylindria; order P2-11E; family P2-11E; genus CF-39. Next base: position 2,317 of record JBDUCG010000273.1, read on the forward strand.
AGCAGGAACAGATCCGGCTCCCGCGCGTACTGCGCCTGCGCGACGACGCGCGCGAGCGGTGTCGCGCGCAGCTCGCGCGCGCGATCCTCCGACGCGACCACGAGCGCAGCGGCGCCATCGTTGAGCTTCGATGCGTTGCCCGCGGTGACGGTGCCGCCGGCCTTGAACGCCGGCGCGAGCTTGGCCAGCGCATCCAGCGTCGTCTCGCGCGGCGACTCGTCCTTCGCGATCGTCGTGACGGCGCCTTTCCGACCCGGCACGTCCACCGTCACGATCTCGTCGTCGAACGCGCCGCTCCGCTGCGCGGCCAGCGCCTTCTCGTAGCTGCGCACCGCGAAGCGGTCCTGATCCTCGCGCGTGAGCGCGCAGCACTCCGCCGCCTTCTCGCCGCCCAGACCCATGTGCCCCCCGCCGTACGCGTCGACCAGGCCATCGACGAGGTTCGCGTCCTCGATGCTGTGCTCGCCGAGCGAGAGCCCGGTGCGAAGTCCGCGCGCGAGGTAGGGCGCGTTCGACATCGATTCCATCCCGCCGGCGACGATGCAGCGCGCCTCGCCGGCGAGGATCTGCGATGAAGCGAGCATGACGCTCTTCAGGCCCGATCCGCAGACCTTGTTCACCGTCGTGCACGGAACGCTCTGCGGCAGGCCCGCGCCCAGCGCCGCCTGCCGCGCGGGCGCCTGACCGACGCC
>JBDUCG010000274.1:0-3002 GCA_040003565.1 Chloroflexota bacterium
AGATGGGGATCACGATGGCCGAGCACCTCCTCTCGGGTCGCTCCAAGCGCGACGCCATCGGCGCCGTGCCCTACGACGACCGCCTCTTCGCCTGACGGCCGCACAGACTCAACCGTCCCCGCACTGCTCTCGCTCGCGGCTGGCTACGCCGGCCCGCCATTCACGCACCGCGTGCATTCGGGCCGGCTGGGCGCAGATGCTCGCTCGAGCAGCGCGGGGCCGGTCTCGTTCCGTTCCGTGACCACGCTGGTAACGGTCCCGCCTCATGACGGCCCCCGCCGCACCGTCACAAAGGGGTCGCATCGCGCGTTCTGGCGCTTGTGAGGCTCATCAGCTTTTTCCTGACTTTGGTGCTGTCGCTGAGCCTCATCCCGACGCTCCAGCCGGGTAACGGCGGAGCGGCGGCGCAAACGCTCGCCAACGGGTTCACGCTCGTCGGGGACTTCCGTGGGAACGGCGCGCAGCAGATCGCCTCCGTCTATGACCCGAACGACGACTTCGGCCTGCGCATCGTCGTCCTCGACCGCGGGGCGGACGGCAAGTTCACGCACGAGCAGTGGTACCTCGAGGGCGCGAACCACTTCGACATGTCGCGCATGAAGCCGGTCGCCGTCGACCTCAACGGCGACAAGAAGACCGACATCGCGGTCCTCTACAACGACGGCGGCTTCACCGTCCACATCGTCGTATGGCTCTCGACCGGCACCAACTTCGCGTACACCGGCAACGCCGGCTGGTGGCGGCACACGAACTTCGACTGGAACCGCGCGCAGGGAATCCTCGCCGGCGTCTGGGACGGCACGCCGAAGACCGGACTCCTGATCCCCTACCAGCTCGACAACTTCGAGCTCAAGTTCCTTTATCTGATCGCGACCGGCTCGGGGCTCTTCTACGCCGGCGACGGCGGCGCGTACGACTCGGGTCCCGGTCAGGTCGATTCGACCAAGGCGCGCTTCCTGACCGGACACTTCACACGCACCGACGGCGTCGACCAGGTCGCGATGATCTACCAGTACCCGAACTTCCGGATCGCGGTCCACGTCTTCGATCCTTCGCCGCGCGGCATCCAGCCCATCGGCGGATGGTCCGGGATGTGGACATCGCCTGACGGCTTCTTCGACATGACCAAGTCGAAGTGGGCCGCAGCGGACGTCGACGGCGACGGCAAGACCGACATCCTCACGATGTACTCGTATTCCGACGGCAGCTCGCGCGTGCATCTCATGACCGCCGCCTCGCGCTTCGCGCTTCGCGACGTGAGCGGCATCGCGAGCTTCGGTCCCGGCGCGTTCACCTGGAGCGCGACCGGTCTCGTCGCCGGTGACTGGAACAAGGACGGCAAGGCCGACGCGGCGACGGTCTCGGCGCTCGGCGACGGCACGACGCACATCGGCGCGCTGAGCAACACCGGCACCGCGGCCTTCACGTTCCAGCCGGATACCTGGATCACGCCGCCGGGCGAGGTCCAGAAGCTCGCGTGCGTCTCGTGCTGGCCGCTGAACGGGATGCCCGTGCTCGCCGGTGGTCCGAATCCGCTGCGCCGGCCGCTCGCGGTGAAGATCGACAACGCACCGACCGCGCGCCCGCACTACGGGATCAGCCAGGCCGATATGGTCATCGAGCTCCTCGTCGAGGGCTTCATCACGCGTCTCGCCGCGTACTTCCACTCGCAGGATCCGGACACGATCGGCGCCGTGCGCAGCGTCCGCTTCTCCGACCGCTACACGACGCCGATGGTGCGCGGCTCCCTGATCTTCTCCGGCGCGTCGCAGCTGATGGAGGGCCTGGTCCGCGAGGACATCGCGAACGGCGCGTACGTCGGCGTGTCACCGCAGCTCGGACAGGGCAGCACCTTCTATCGCACCAACGTCGACGGCAAAGTGGCCCCGCACAACCTCTTCACGTCGTCACGGGCCTTGCGCGAAGCGACCGCGTCGGTCGGCGGCGGCGGTCCGGTCGATGTGCCGCGCTGGGACTTCCTCGCCTCTGCGAGTCATGCGGCGACCGTCGGCGGCTTCCTCGGCAGCGTTCCCGCGGTGAACGTGCTGATCCCCTACCGGCTCGACGCGCGGGTCCTGTACAACTACGACCCCGGCTCGAACACGTACGTGCGACGCCAGAGCGCGAGCAACGCGCTCAACTACCAGCGTGAGATCGACGGCATGAACGGCCAGGAGATCCGAGCGCGCAACGTCGTGATCATCAACACCGACATCTGGGCGACCGATGTGAGGGACGACGCGGGCGGCGCGGCGAGCCTCGACATGCGCCTCACGGGTGTCGGCAAGGCGAGCATCTTCCGCGACGGGATGCGCCAGGATGGCACCTGGTCGCGCGCGTCGTACACCGACCCGTTCGTCTTCACGAACTTCTACAACCAGAAGATCTATCTCTCGCCGGGGCAGACCTGGATCCACATCCTGCCGATCGACTGGGACGTGCCCTCTAGCTAGGTCCAGCGGTCGAACACCGACCAGCAGATGTCGTTCCGCAACCGCTGGTCGTCGAGTACGAGCTCGCGAATCGACTCCGGGAGCTGGTCCTGCTGCCACCGGCACTCGAGTCGCCCTGCGATCTCGCCCTCTCCTTCCGAGGCAGCAGCACGTGCGGCCTTGATCGCATAGGCGGCCGCGCCGAGCTCGTGCGCGGCGACGTGTGCGACGGCCGCGGCCTGGCCGGCGGCATGCGCGGCATGGCGTGCTGCCCCACTGAGGTCTCGGGCCGCGGCGTTTGCGTAGCCGGCCGCACTTCGAGCCTGGGTCATCGTGATCTCGCCGCGCACCCACGCGCGAACCTGTTCGATCGCGTGACGCGGTCGCGGGTCCAGAGGCTGAGCCGACTCGAAGAGGTCGAGGACGTGCTCCGCGCACGAGGCCGCCCATAGGGCGAGGAGTTGGTGATCCGGATCGGTGAGCGTCCCACCGCGGCGGATCGTCACGAAACGAGGGTCGCGGTCCTTCGCGAGGATCACACCCAGCACTCCTTCCGCTCGTACCAGCCCG
>JBDUCG010000275.1:0-3001 GCA_040003565.1 Chloroflexota bacterium
CCCCGCGGCGAATACGAAGAAAAAAAGTAGCGCGTTCGCTCAGAAATCGAACGCGTAGGTCCACTTCAGCATCACCGCGCGGTCGCGCTGATCGCGCGCGAGCGACGTCGGCTGTGTCGTCTCGTTGAACACGAAGAACAGGTTGTCGCCGGGACGGAAGATGTAGTTCAGGCGGAAGAAGAGCACCCGCCTGGACGACGCACTGTCGTACTGGGCGATCGTCGTCGTCAGCCACTTGTTGCTGACGTTGAAATTGATGCGACCGTTCACGACGTGCGTGGTGAACGCGCCCTGCGGCAGCGTGACGTCGTTGTATTCGTAGCTCGCCTCGACCGACACCAGCGGCATCGGGCGGAACGACGGCGACACCTGCACGTACTGCCGCCGGCCGTCGTAGAAGTCGCCGCCGCCATACCGGATGCGTCCGGCCAGCACGCGCTTGCCGCTGCCTTCGTACTCCGCCCACGAGTCGCGGAACCCGTAGTCGCCGGCCGGCACGATCACGCCTTTCGCGATCTCGAACGCGCGCTCGACCCGGTCGAACATGTGCGTCGTGTTGACGCGCGTCGAATCGTCGCTGAGGAATCGCGTGGTCCACTGGGAGATCTGCTGGCGATCGAGCAGCGTTCGATGGATGTCGGTCGTGTAGAGGAGCTCGTTGCGGAACACGAAGTTCCGCACGTTCCAGCGGCGAGGCCGCGGCTGCCAGATATACGCCGCGTCGGTGCGCTGGATGCCCGCGCGGCGCACGAAGCCGACGTCGTGCCGGAACTCGGGACCGATGTAGAGCTGCTCGAGAAACACTTCCTGACGGTCGGTGAACCAGTTGTATTTCGCCCGCCCCGCGTAGTCGTTGCCGGTGACGCCGGGCGTCGCCGACTTGGCGAGAAAGCCCTGGATGTCTGTGTTCCGGAAGATGGTGAAGTTCACATCGCCGCCGATCACCCGGTTGTAGTCGGATCCGGCGGCCTGGCGGTTCGAGGCGAAGAGGCCGACGTTCGAGCGCGCGAGGACATTCCGCTTGGCGCGGAACACGAGGTAGTTGCTCGCCGGCGTGGCGTCGAAGCGGCCGGTCTGCACCTCGAGCAGCCCGATGTCGAGCCCCGCCGCGTGGCCGACGAGCTTCGCGCCGCCCTTCACGGGCACAGGCTCGCGATCCGGAGTCAGCCCGATGCGCCGCGAGAAGAACATCTGCAGGTTGCGCTCGGCAGCCCCGCCGCGACGTCCGCCCAGCCCGAATTCGAAGATGCCGGCGCGCTCGAGGAAGAACTCGCGCTTCTCTGGAAAGAAGAGCGGGAAGCGCGTGAGGTTCACCACGGCATCGTCCACCTCGGTCTGGGCGAAATCGGTGTTCGCGGTGAGCTCCGCGGTGAGGCCGGGAGTGACGCTGAAGCGCACCGTCTCGAGTCCGACGTCGGTCAGCCGCGTGCGGACAGTCTCCGTGGCGCCGCTGTCGCGGAACCCGCCGAGCACGTACGGCTTCACGCGCAGCTTCAGGCCGGTGTGCAGCTGCTCGACGCCGAGCAGATGACCGGCCTGCGACACTTGCAGGAAGGGAAAGTCGCGGCTCCAGCCGGTCCAGTGGGCGCTCTCGTTCTTCCTGCGGATGTATCGCTTGAAGTTGACGCCGAACGTGTCGAGGTCCGGTCCGGACCGCAAGGTGGTGAGCGGAATCTTGATCTCGGCGGTCCACCCGTCGGCGGTGATGCGCGTCTCGGACCACCATCGCTCGTTCCACTCGGCGTTGACGTCGTGCCCTTCGTCGGTGATGAGCGCGTCGTACTGCGTGCCGAGCGGGTTGACCGCGAAGTGGTAGGCGTTGCGGTGGTCGTGGAACGTGTCGAGCAGGATCTCGACGTGATCGTCGCCGGCGAACGGGTTGTCGCGCCGCAGCTCCCGCGCGATGACGCCGGCCGGATTCGAGTCGCGACACACGATGCCGAAGTAGATCGCGTCGTGGTCGACGAGGACGCGCACCTCGGTCGCTTCCGACACCGGCTCGCCGACGCGCGGGTCCTGCTGCACGAAGCCGGTCGCCGCCTCGGCGTCGCGCCACGGCGGCTCGTCCAGGACGCCGTCGATGCGGATGGGCGCCGCGATCCGCAGGGCGTGCACCGTTCGCGCCGGTGGAGCGGCTGGCTGGGCGGCCGCGCGCGAACCAGAGCACAGGACACCGAGGACGACCGCCGCGCGCATCGTGCGATTGGTTAGTCCATTGATCACGCGCCGGGATTATACTTTCGCTCGCCGAAGCACGGAGCCCACGGAGATGACGGAGGCAACGGATCAACACGGAGCAACGGAGCAACGGAGAACGATTCTCCTCCGTTTCTTCGTTCCTCTGTGTGTATCCGTTTTCTCCGTGTCCTCTGTGCCCTCCGCGCACGCGCACGCGAACAGCGTCAGCTACGCCGAGTTCTCCGTCGACGGCCGCGTCCTCCACGGCGTCCTCCGAGTGCCGATCGACGATGTGGACCTGCTGCTGCGGCTCGATCGCGATCTCGACGGCCAGGTCTCGGTCGCGGAGCTCGACGCCGCGCGCGAAGTCCTGCGCGGCTATCTCGCGAAGCACGTGCGGGTGACCGTGAACGGCGGCACGGTCACGCCGACGTTCGACCGGTTCTCGGTCTGGCGCGATGCCTCGGCGTTTCAATACGTCGAGAGCGCCGTCTCGTATGAGGCGACGCGCGCCATCGAGCAGCTGGCCATTCACACGGACCTCCTCACCGAGCTGTACCCGGCACACCAGACGCTCGGCCGCATTCGTGTGTCGGGACGCGACGAGCGTTTCACCTTCCAGTCGTCGGCCACCTACGACCGGCGCATCGGATCCGATCGCGCGGTGGCGATCGCCGCCGTCCTCGGCGCCGTGGCGTTGCTGACGGCGTTGTGGCTGGCACGGCGGCGCGCGTCCGCGTCGGCGCGTTCGGCGCTCGGCCGAGGCACGGCCGGAGCGGCTGTGGTGATCCTGCTCGCCGCGTCGCCGGCACAGGCGGACGTG
>JBDUCG010000047.1:0-9942 GCA_040003565.1 Chloroflexota bacterium
GTCACCGTCGATTGCAGGCCGAGCGGGTCTCCGATCGCGATCACGAGCTGGCCGACGCGCAGGGCATCGGAGTCGCCGAGATCCGCGGCGGGCAACGAGGGCCCGAGCACGCGCACCAATGCGAGATCGGTGGCGGGGTCGGTGCCGACGACGGGCGCGCGATATGTCGCGCCCTCAGCGAATTCGACCTCCACCTCATCGACGCCGTCGACCACGTGCGCATTCGTAAGGACGTACCCGTCCGGCGCGATCACCACGCCGCTGCCGCCGCCGCGACCCCGACGCACGTGCGCGACCGCCGGCGACACGCGTTCGACGACGCGGATGACCGCCTGCGAGTACGCATCCAGGAGCGCGCTTGCTGGATCGGAGTCTGCGGTGGATAGCCGCCGGATCTCGGTCGCCATCTCTAGTTCAGCGGGCCCTGCTGACGAACGGCGCCCACCTGCTCGACGGCATCCTTGAGCTCCTTGAGCCAGTCGCTCTGATTCTGCTGGACGAGACGCACGCACCATGCGAGCGCGTGAGCGCGGCTGCGCGCGACGCCTGAGTCGACGAGTGCATCGAGCACTTCACGCTCAGGAAGGCGCAGCCGTGTCATCGCCGGTACGGCCAGGTGGGTGAACATCTCTTTCGCCTCGCCGCAGCGAACGCCCCACGAGACCTTGCGCCCGAAGCGCTGCTCGGCCTCCTCGGAGATCTTCATGCGCATCTCGCGCGTGTCCTCGCGGTACTGCTTGATCCGACCGGAGCGTGCCGCGTTCGCGGCCTCCGGACCCGCGTCGCCCGGCAGCGAGACATCCGCGAGCGTGCCGATCACCCAGATCTCGTCGCGGTCAGCGCGGACCTCGGGTGCGCCCGAGAACCAGTCCTTTGGCATACGGCCGGCGAACCAGCCTTTGAGTTCGTCATTTGCGCCCATTTTGGACCTCCATTACTTCATTACGATGTAATCACGAGGAGGCCTCAAACGCAAGGGTCTTGGTCGAAGATCACATTCCCGTAGGGTCGCGACGTGCGGGCGGCTGTCGCTCTCCTGACCCTGAGCGGGGTGGCCTTTGGCTTCACGTACGCCGACCATGCGCCGCTGATCCCGCTCGTCTCGGCCGACTTTCGTCTGGATGATCTGCGCGCCGGCCTGCTCTCCACCGCGCTGTTCACGATGAACACCGTCACGACCCTCCTCACGACCAGCCTCGCGGAGCGACTCGGTCCCAAGCGCGTGGTCGGAGCCGGTCTGATCGCGGCGACCATCGGCACCCTTGGCTTTGCGGTCGCGCCGACCTACGCGGTCGCGCTCATAGCCAAAGCGGTCCAGGGCGTCGGTTCGGCGCTCGCGTTCGTCGCCTCGGCGCGCTATCTCGCGGGCCTCTACGGCGAACGGCGGAATCACTTCGCCCTCGGCCTTTACGGCGGCGGCTTTCCTCTCGGCAGCGCGTTGGCATTGGTGGCGATGCCGACCTTGGCTACGGCGCTCGGTGGTTGGCGCGGAGCGTTCTGGGCGGAGGCGGCGTTCGTTGGCGCCACTGCCGCGGCCTGGTGGCTCGCGCCATCGGTGCCGACCATCCCGCGTCCGGGGAACATCCGGGATGCGCTGCGGTGTCCCAACTGCTGGCTAACGAGTCTTCAGCACGCCGCCGGCTTCGGGCTGGCGATCGCGTCGGGCACTTGGATCACCGTCTACCTATTGAGGGAGTTCCGGCTGCCGCTGGAACTGTCGGGTCTGCTGGGCTCGATCCTCCTCGTGCTCGCGGTGCTCGCGCGTCCACTCGGCGGATGGCTTCTCGCGCGAGAGCATCTGCCGACGCGACGCGTCATGCGACTCGGCGACCTCGCGATCATCGCCGGCATCGTGCTGCTCGCGCTACCCGATCGCCCCCTCGCGATCGCGCTGGGCGGCACCGTCCTTGTCGGCGTCGGCGTGGGTCTTCCCTACTCCGCCGTGTTCAACACCGCCGCGGCGTCGCTGCCAAGCGCGCCGGCCGCGGCTCAGGGACTCGCGGCGATCGGCGGCACGCTCGGCGTGATGATGGGCGCGCCGGCGATGGGCTACGCGGTGCAGACGTCCGGGTTCTCGGCAGCCTGGCTCTTCGTCGGAGCGGTCTCTGCGGTCGCTCTCGTCGGGACCGTGTTCATGCGCGGCGAAGAGGAGCTGAGGTGACGATCGCGTTGCCGGTCGCGGTCGTGCTCCTCATCGCGATCGGCGCGGTCGAGGCGAGCGTGAGCGCGCAGCAACTGGCGGAGTCGGTGGGAAGGCCGCGGCTCGAGACCGCGGGTCTCGCGCTCAGCGCAGCCGGTCTTCTGGCGAGCACGCTCGTGTACGTCGCGCTCGGCTTTCTGTCGACCAACGACCGCGCCGCGCTCCGTACCGGCGCGATCGCTGGCACGCTCGCCGGTCTGCTCGGCGGCACGCTGCGCGCGTTCATCATCAGCGAGGCTGTCGGGGAGCTCGTTGCGCGCTACGCCGACGTGCCTGAGTGGTTCGTGCCGGGAGCGCTGGCGGTCTTCGTCGTGCTCTCGTGTCTGGCCAGCGTCGTGGGTGGCGCGGCGCTGTCGTGGACCGGACGCAGGGTCAGTCGAGCTGCGCGGTCGCGACCTCGAGCCTGACGCGTTCGATGCTGCCGTCTGCCTGGAGCGCTTGGAAGATCGCGACGACCTCCGGATCGAACTGCGCGCCGGAGCCGGCGATGACAGCGGCCATGCCTTCCTCGATCGTCCACGCGGTCTTGTACGGACGCTTGGAGGTGAGCGCGTCGAAGACGTCGGCGACGGAGACGATGCGCGCGGCGAGCGAAATGCCGTCGCCCTTCTTCCCGTCGGGATAACCGCGGCCGTCCCAGCGCTCGTGGTGCTCGCGCGCGATCGCGCGCGCGGTCTCGAAGAAGCGCGCGTCGCCGAGCATCACCTCGCCGTCAATGCAGTGCTGCTTGATGACCTCGAACTCCTCAGACGAGAGGTGGTGCTCGCTCTGGAGGATGTGATCCGGCGTGTGGATCTTTCCGACGTCGTGCATCACGCTGGAATACCCGAACTCCTCGACGATCTGCGCGGGTAGGCCGAGGCGCGTACCGATCGCCTCCACGTACTTGCGCACGCGCAGGAGGTGGGAGCCAGTGGTCTGGTCCTTGATCGTGGCAGCGAGAAGCAGGTGGCTGATGCCTTGAAGCCCGGTGCGCCGCAGCTCCTCGTTCGCGACGCGCTCGGCCTCGAGCGCGGTCTCGAGCTGCTCGCGGCGTTCACGCTCGCTCCGCAGCATGACCGCAAGGTCCTCCGCGTAGCGGGTGCTCTGCCGCTCGAGGAGGCGCATCTCGCGCAGCTTGGTCTCGTACTCCAGGCGCACGGCCTGCTCACGGCGATAGATCTCGGCGAAGTCGCTCGCCATACGCACGGCTTGCGAGTTCGCCTGATCGGCGACGCGGATCGCCTGCTGCAAGAGTTGGCGGAACACCTCACCGGCCACGGTCGAGCTGCCTGTCGGCACGACGATGCGGGGAGAGACTTCGATCACTTCGATCGACATCCGCTCGGGCCTTTCCTCTGGCATGGTCCGAACTTAGCTGTGCGCGAGGATCCCGCGGATAGTGTCGATGAGCTCCAGCGGCCCAAAGGGCTTGGTGAGGTACTGCGTTGCGCCGACGGAGAACCCGGTCTTCTTGTCGGTCTCGCTCTCGTGCGCGGTCAGCATCACCACCGGGATGTCCTTGGTGCCCGGCTCGGACTTCAGCTGCCGGCAGACCTCGAAGCCATTCGGCCCCGGTCCCATGTCGACGTCGAGAAGGACAAGATCGGGCTTCTCGGCCCGGGCGAGCTCGAGCGCCTCGGTGCCGTTCTTGGCCTCGAGGATCGTCCAGCCCTGGGTGGACAGTGTGATGCGGACCATCTGGCGGATGGGTACGAGGTCATCTGCGATAAGGAGCTTTGCCATGCGTCGGATGGTAGACGGGTCGCGCGTCATCGGACCCCCCTCCGCGGGGTGTTAAGCCCCACGAACGAGCACTTTCCCCCCGCGCGGGGAGGTCGGGCCCTGCCGGGTCCACGAATCCAGGGTCACCAGGCCCAAACGGGCCGCCTCGGCCACGGCTTCCAGGCGGGAATGCGCCCCAAGCTTCCGGAGGACCGCCTGGACATGTGCGCGCAGCGTCGCGGTGGAGATGCCGAGGGCCGACGCGGCGGCGGCGGTGTTCGAGCCACTGGCCAGGAGGTAGAGGACCTCGAGCTCGCGCGGCGTCAGCGGCTCGGTCGCGGTCGCTGGTTCACTGCGCTCCGACAGCAGCAGACGCTGCAGCTCGCTCGACGAAAAGAGCACCTCGCCGGCCGCGGCCGCGCGCACCGCGCCGACCACGTCCGTGAAGCCACGCTCTTTGGTGAGGTGGCCGGCCGCGCCGGAGCGCGCGACGTCCGCAAGGGTGAACGCGCTGGGGTCTCCAGTGAGCACCACGATCGCCGCCGAAGGCAGCGCAGACCGCACCGCGCGAGCGAGATCGGCGCCGGTGCCGTCGGGGAGGTGGTAGTCAGCGAGAACAACGTCGGGACGCGCTTCGGCGAGGGCGTTCGTCGCGCTGCGCACGTCATGCGCGACGGCGACGACATCGATGTCGCCCGCACCGCGCATCGCTACGCGCAAGAGCTCGGCGAAGAGACGTTCGTCGTCGACGATCATCACGCGGATCGGATCGGTCACTGATCCACTTCCATGCTCGCATTGCCCGAGCGGACCTGCGCGCCGAGCGCCGCGACGGCCGCCGGATCGAGCTCCCCCCGACCCACGGCGCCCTGGAGGATACGCACGGCCTCCTGCTCGGTGACCGCGGCGCGGTCGGGTCGATCGACGAGCAGCGCCTCGAACCGGTCCGCGACGCTCACGATGCGGACCTCGAGCGGGATCTTCTCGGCCGGCAGGTGATCCGGATACCCACCTCCATCGAGACGCTCGTGGTGCCAGCGGACGATCGGAAGGATCGGCGCGAGCGGCGACACATGCTTCAGCAGCTCCTCGCCGAGAAGCGGATGGCGCTCCACCGCCTCGCGCTCGTGCGGCGTGAGCTCGCCGGCCTTGTGCACGATCGGCGGCGGCAGCTTCGCGTTGCCGATGTCGCGCAGCAATGCCCCGAGGCGGATCGTGCCGATCGCGGTCTGGTCGAGGCCGAGCACCTGAGCGATCGAGACGGCCCGCGCCGCGACGCGCTCGCTGTGACCCATCATGAATCGGTCATGCGCCTCGAGCGCCGTAGCGAGGATGATGAGCGCGTCGGCCGCAGCACCCATGTCCCGGACGAGCCGCATCTCGCGGACGAGGAGCTCGGCGTGGCGCGAAAGGTCGCCGTCGAGCCGCGCGAATTCGGCAGCGGGTGTCTCGGACCCTCTTGGGACGACGAGCACCGCGGTCCCGCCATCGGTCAGGCCGCTGTCGGGCGTCGCGCCCTCGTCGATGAGGACGAGGTCCACCGCCTCAACGCCGTCCTTCGCGAGGTCGAATCGCGCGGCGAGCAGCTTCTCGGCCGCGGCACGCCGCGCGGCGTCCTTCAGCGTGACCGCGGCAACAGGCCGGGCGCGCTGCAGGCGCACCAGCTGCGGCTCGAGACGGGGCGGACGCGCGTTCCGCGACTGCAGCAGCACCGCGTCGATGCGGGCGAGGAGCTCCGCCGCGTTCCAGGGCTTCGTCACGTAGTCGGCCGCCCCGCACGAGAGGCCGCGCACCTTGTCGACGACCTCGCCGCGCGCGGACAGGAAGATCACCGGAATGTGCGCGATCGTGCCGTCGCTCTTGATGCGCAGACACACGTCATATCCGTCGGTGTCCGGGAGCATGACGTCGAGCAACACCAGATCCGGGATGATCTCGCGCACCAGCGCCAGACCCTCGCCGCCGTCACGGCCGACCGCGACCTTCATTCCGTTGGCTTGAAGACGCCGCTGCAGGACGTCAGCCGACGCGGGATCGTCCTCGACGACCACCACGCTCGTCGGCACGGTCGACGCACCCGGCGGCATCGTCATCGCCTGATGCTTCATGTCGAGAGGCCTGTCTGCTCTTCACCGAGCAGGTGCCGGAGGGCGACCACGAACTTTGAAGGACGCTCGTTCACCATGTGGTCCTTGATATAGGAGTACAGCTCATCCGCCCAGCGCGGCAGCTCTTTGAACCACTTCACCTCGATGATGACGCCTGGCTCACGTGCGATGACCGGACCAACGCGGCACGGCATCGAGCTGGCGACGTTCGCGACCCACGGGACGGCGAGGTACATGAGGTTGTGATCGGCGGTGATGCGCATGCTCCCATCCGGTGCGGAATATGCGATCCGGTTGTACTGCGTCACCACGACCGGGCGCACGCCGTCGGTGATCGAGCGGTCGGCCCGTTCGACCAGGCCGTTCTCGTCACGCGGCAGCTTTTGCTCGCCGCGCAGGTATTCAGGCAGCGACATCGTCGGCACCTCGTAGCGCTCCTTGAACGAGGTGCTCGCCGAGTCGTCCTTCATCTCGAAGTAGACGCTCCCGCCGGCGAAGATCTCACTCGGCCGCGTGCGGTGATATTCGCGGACGCGGAGCTGCAACGCCCGGCCGGCCTCGGCGGCGCGGAAGATGCGCCAGTCGTAGGTGTCGAGGTATGCGGTGGTCGACCACTGATAGGGCCGATCGTCGCGGTCGAGCGGCAAGTAGGTGCCACTGGTACGGAGGGCCAGTCGCGCGACAGCCTCGTTGACGAGGAAACGGTGCTCGAAGCGGCGCGCGACGTCGCTGGTGGCGTCGAGTACGACTTCCTTCATGCCCGCACCACCACGTGATCGGCGGCGGCCGCGGGCAGCGTCAGATCGATGACCGCGCCCGGCTGGCCGGGATTGGCGACACGGATCGTGCCGCCATGCAGCGCCACCGCGAGACGGCAGAACGCGAGACCGAGGCCGGTGCCGCCGCGACTCCGCCCGTTGCCGCCCTGATAGAAGCGGTCGAACACGTTTGGCGCATCGACGGTCGTGATCCCCGGTCCGGTGTCGGAGACGCGGATCAGCACGAAGTCGGTGCCTTCGTCCGCCTTGCGCGCCTCGATGTGGACCTTGCCACCGGAGGGCGTGTGCTTCACCGCATTGGCGAGCAGGTTGGTGAGCACGCGAACGACCAGACCGTCGTCGACGAACACGGTCGCATCACCGACATCGCTCGAGACCGTGATGTTCTTCGCGCGTGCTTCAGGCTTCACCTGCGACATGCTCTTGCGCGCGAGATCCTCCAGACGCATCGCCTGAGGGACGGCCTCGAGGCGACCCTCCTCCAGCTTGTACACGTCAAGCAGAGCATTGACCATCCGCAGCATCTCGCTGACGTTCGATTCAGAAAGGCCGAGGAGCTCGGCGAACTCCGGCCGGGACGGGTCCAGCTGACCCATGCCGACCAGCTGCAGGAAGGCCACAACGCTGTTCGCCAGGTTGCGGATGTCGTGGCCCAGCATCCCGATGAGCTCCTGGCGCGAACGTTCGACCTTCAGTAGCTCCGCATTGCTCGCGCGGAGCTGGTCCTGAAGCCGCTTGGTGAACAGCGCGCTACGCACGCGTGCCGCGAGCTCGACCGGCTCGAAGGGCTTCGCGACATAGTCGACGCCACCGGCCTCGAAGCCGGTGACGACGTCGTCGGTCTGGTCCTTGGCCGTGACGAAGATCACCGGGATCGACGCGGTGCGCTCGCTCGCCTTCAGACGCCGGCAGGTCTCCCAGCCGTCGATGCCGGGCATCATCACGTCGAGCAGCACGAGGTCGGGTTGCTCCTTGTCCGCGATCGCGAGCGCCTGCTCGCCGCTCGACGCCCGCAGGACCGCGCAGCCGAGCGCGGCGAGCCGGCGCGAGATGAGATCGAGGTTCGCGGGCTCGTCGTCGACCGCGAGCACCGTACCGAGCCTGTCTGTTTGCGCGGACACGTGGTCCGCGCGCCGGGATCCGACGTTGAGCGGCGCGGTCTCTGGAAGGAAGCGCGCGAGGACGGCGCGCAGCTCGGCCGGCGCGTATGGCTTGGAAACGAAGTCGTCGCAACCGGCATCGATCGCGCGCTGGCGATCCTGCTGCATCGCGAGGGCGGAGACGGCGATGATCGGGATGCGGGCCGCCCAGGGCTCCGCGCGGAGCATCCGCGTGACGGTCCAGCCGTCCACCACCGGCAGCAGGAGGTCGACGAGGATCGCGTCGGGGTGCTCGGCGCGCGCGACGTCGAGGCCGGCCTGGCCGTCGGTCGCGACGATCGCCTCGTGGCCGGCGGCGCGGATGATGCGCTGCGCGACATCGAGGTTGTTCGCCTCGTCCTCGATGACGAGCACGCGTTGCACGGTCATGAGCGTGCCGCCGCACCGGTCAGCGTGCCGTCGCCAAGGGAGGCGGCGCGTACGCGCACCGGCAGGGTGAACAGGAACGAGCTGCCGGCACCGGGCGTGCTGTCGACCCAGATGCGGCCGCCGTGCAGCGCGATCAGCCGCTTCGAGATCGCGAGGCCGAGGCCGGTACCGCCATAGCGGCGCGTCGTCGAGGCGTCGACCTGCCGGAACTCGTCGAAGATGTACGTCTGCGCGTCCGGCGGGATGCCCACGCCGGTGTCGACCACCGCGATGGTGATCCAGCCGTCGACGACGGTGGCACGGATCGTCACGCCGCCGTGCTCGGTGAATTTCACGGCGTTCGCGAGGAGGTTGACGAGCACCTGCCGGATCCGCGCGCGATCGGCCCACGCGGTGGGCAGCGCGACGGCGATGTCGGCACGCAGGCTGAGCGACTTCGCATCAGCGCCGGCGCGCATGAGCTCGATGACGTCGTCGATGACGAGAGGGATGTCGACCTCTTCGATGTTGAGCTCCATCTTTCCGGCCTCGATCTTCGCGAGGTCGAGGAGCCCGTTGATGAGCCCGAGCAGGTTGTCGGCGGCAGTCACGACACGCTCGAGGTCGGCGGTCTGCTGCTCGGTGAGATCACCGTCGAGACCGTCGAGCATCAGTTTGGTGTAGCCGATGATCGCGTTCATCGGGGTGCGCAGCTCGTGGCTCACCGAGGCGAGGAACTCGCTCTTCAGCCGGTTCGCGCGCTCGAGCTGCAGGTTGTTGTCCTTGAGCTCGTTGACCAGGTCGGCGTTCTCCTTCGCGACGCTCACCAGACGGGCGATGGTGCGAAGCGCCCGCGCCTCGGTGTCCGTGATCTCCCGGGGCGTCTTGAAGTAGGCCGAGAGAAGACCTGCGGCGCGGCCGCGAGCAGACAGCGGGATGTGCGCGACGTACGGCATGGGACTCAGCGGCACGTGCAGGTGCTGGATCTGGTTCGGGTCGTACACCGGATTCACCAGGACACGCGTGGCAAGCATCACGGCGGTGTCCGTGTCGATGCCGATCGTCGTCGGCGCGATCAGCCGGCCGCCGGACCCCATGGGCGCGCCGGGCGCGTCCTCGCGGATGACGATCGACGCCCCGTCGGCGTGGAACAGCGCGACCATGCGGGACAGCGATTCGGCGAAGATCCGCTCGCGATCGGTGACACCGACGACGGCGTCGGCCACCTCGTTCACGGTGCGGACCTCAGCGAGGTATTCCTGCTGCGCTCGCTCGCGCTCGCTGAGCGATCTGGCCATCGTGTCGAACGCGCGCTCGAGCGTGCCGATCTCGTGCTGCGACCGCTGACGGATCCGCACGCCCAGGTCTCCCGCCTCGATCTGCTGCGCCGCGGCGGCGAGCTCCTCGAGGGGCTTGGTCATCGCCGTGGCCGATCGGTAGGCGAAGAACGTGACGAGAGCGATGAGCGCCGCGGCGAGTACGAAGAGGATCACCAGAAGCGTGCGCTGCGCGCTGGCCAGACCGGCAAGCGGCAAGAGCACCGCGAGCACGCCGGGCTTGGCCGCCTGGGATCGCACGACCTGGAAGATGCCGTAGTAGTTCTGGTCGCCAAGCGTCACGTCCTGGACGAACACATCGCTCGG
>JBDUCG010000048.1:0-9934 GCA_040003565.1 Chloroflexota bacterium
CGCCCAGGCGATACTGAAAGCGGTCCCTACGCACACACGCCTCGACCTGCGCAACTGCGCGCTCATCGGCATCTGGCTCTACGCCGGATTGCGCCTGGCCGAGACCCTCTCGCTGACGTGGGCCGACATCCTTAACGCGCAGCGGCAGATCCGCCTTCCTCGGGGCAAGGGCGGATCCGGTCGAACGGTCTCGTACGGGCATGAGCTCGATGTGCTGATGGAGACCTGGCGCGCTGTCGCGCGCAACACGGGCCCAGCCGATCCCGTCTTCGTCGGTCGCTGCGGCAGTCGCATGGACGCGAAAGCCGTCTACGCGATGCTGCGCCAGTACGGCCTCTACCAACGCTGGGGCTTCACACCACATCGCGGCCGGCATACGCACCTCACCGAGCTGCTCCGCCGCGGCACGAACCTGCGCGTTATCCAATCCCGTGCCGGGCATCGCGATCTTCGATCGTCGATGGTGTACTTGCGCGTCTTCGACGAAGACGAGCGTCGGGCCGGCGGGCTTCTCGACAGCGAGCCGCCCGAGCGCAGCTAGTTGAAGATGCCTCTCCGGAATCGTTCCGCTCGTTGGTCGTTGAGGGTCGCCAGGCTGTCATAGGTGTCAGCGAGCCTGCGGAGAATCGCCGCGGCTCTCGGCCACTGCTCGTTGAATGGCTCAGCACGAGCGCGCAGGTCTTTCGCCACCGTGCGCTCGGGGTCACCGCCGGTGTCTGGCGCGCGCGACGTGATGCCTCCCTGGTTGAACATCTCGGCCTCGAATCCGCCCTCGAGATTGTCGTTCTGCAGTTCCTCGAACAGGTCACGCACGACCTTGGGTGGTGACGTGCCCTCGGCGTCCGGCGGGGCGTAGGCCAGAATCCTGCCGATCTGCTCGTCTCCGATCTCGACCCGTTTCGCGTCCTTTAAGAGGGCGCGTGCCCTACCGACCCACGCCCGTAGCGCCGCCTCGTCAAGGGTTCCGTCCTCGCGACGCCCTGGAACGGCATCCCATCCGCGGAGCACGCGGTACGCGTTCTCAGCGCGACGCTGATTCTGCGGCGTCGGCGCCGACTCCGGACCGTCGGCTACATCTGTCGCGCTCGCTGCTTCGGCGGTCTCGGCATCGTCTGACCGCGGCGTCGGCTTGAAGCACAGCTTGATGAAGTCGACGAACAGGACCGAATCCTCCGCGAGCATCTGGTGGAGGACCTTCGGCCCTTGTTGATACTCGAGATACGGCAGGTACAAGAACTCGAGGCGCGCAAGGCGTGGACGTTCGATGTTGGACTTCGTGAGCAGGTCGAAGATGCCGTCGAAATCTTGTTGGCCGAGGTCGTTCCCGCCGAGGTCGAGGCCCCTCGCCGCGAGCCGCGCGCTCGAGAGCGTCGGCCATGAGACCAGCGCGATCGTTCGCGTCCGCCGGGTCGCTCCCGCGCCGGTACATCATCAGCATCTCGATCGCGGCGCGAGTGCGTCCGACGCTCAGCAGCTCGAAGGACGATCCGTGCCCGGCCCTGCCGTGAGGAGCGAAGCCCTACGAACGCGGGACACAGCCGCGTCGGACTTCCCTCGGTCGTTGTTGGCCGCGCACAAGAGCGACGCGCTCAACTTGCGCAATCGTCAGCGGGCAGGTCGATCTGCTGGTTGACGCGGGGACGCTCGACGACCTCGGCCACGGGTAGCGTGATACCTACGTTGTCGCGTCGCGGTCCGGTATATACGATGGCGGATAGTGGATGCGTCGGCGGCTCGGACCCGGCGCCTGCAGGCAGCGCATCTGACGCCTCACTCGCGTGCCGATGTCCTCGCCGTGCGTAGGCTGACCTCGTGACTGATCTGGTCCTGCCGGTGCTGGGGCCCATGGCGTGGATCGATGTCGTCGTCCTTGTGTGGATCATCCTTGCGCTGGTCGCGACGGCTTACGTCTCCTGGGACGCCTTCACGCAGAACCCCGAGCTCACCGTGATGAAGTGGGGCTGGGTCTTGGTAACGCTCTACACGGGACCGCTCGGCGCCGTTCTCTACGTCATGTCCTGTAAGGAGCCGCGACCCGGTACGCACGAGCGCTTCATCACTCCGCTTTGGAAACAAGGTGTCGGCTCGACGATCCACTGCCTCGCCGGCGACGCCACGGGGATCGTGGTAGGCGCGACCGTCACCGCCCTGATCGGGTTCCCGATGTGGGTCGACCTCATCGTGGAATACGTCCTGGGCTTCACCTTCGGCCTCTTTATCTTCCAGGCCCTGTTCATGAAAGACATGCTGGGCGGCTCGTACCGCAGGGCACTCGGGAGTTCGTTCCTGCCGGAGTGGCTGTCGATGAACATGGTCATGGCCGGGATGATCCCCGCGATGATCATGCTCGGGATGAGTGAGGACATGCGGGCGATGGAGCCGACGAATCTCGTCTATTGGGGCGCGATGTCCGCCAGCATCGTCGTTGGCTTCCTCTTCGCGTTGCCCGTCAACCTCTGGCTCGTCGCGGTCGCGCTCAAGCACGGCATGGGGACGCAGCGCGCGCTGGGCAAGGGAGGCCACAGCATGGCCACCGAGAAGGACGCCCAAAACTCGCGTCGATCGAAGGGGCGCACCGGTCCAGCACCGTCCGGAGCGCACGGCGGCATGGCGTGAACCCCGGGAAGCCGACAGCCGCATCCGGTGAAGGGTCCGGCCACGGCCGCGGTGAGTCGCCCGACCATTCCATCGGCGCCCCGAGCCGTTTCGCGGTCGACGGTCATCCGGTCCATCCGATGCTCATCCCCTTCCCGATCGCGCTGCTGCTCGCTGCCTTCGGCGCAGACATCGCCTTCGTGAGCACCGACGATCCCTTCTTCGCGCGCGCCGCCGTCTGGCTCGCAGGTACCGGTACGCTCGCGGCCGCTGCGGCGGCGACGTTCGGCGTCGCCGACTTCCTGACGATCGAGCGCGCGCGCGTGCACACCATCGGCTGGGTCCACGCGATCGGTGCCGGCGCGACGGTCGCCCTCGCGTTCGCCAGCTGGCTCGTACGCGTGGGCGATCCCGTGGGGGCCGCGCCGTGGGGCCTCGCGGCGTCGGGCGTCGTCGCTGCGGCGGTGATGGTCACCGGCTGGGCCGGCGGCGCCCTGCCGTACCGTCACCTCATAGGCGTGAGCGGTCACGGAGGCGAGGGCGATTCCCACGGCAGTGGCCACGGCGCGGATGCTGAGAAGTCGAGTGCGCACGGTACGCACGGCGGTGGCAAGGGCGCGAAGGCAGGCGGACAGGGCGCGCACGGCGGGATGAGCGGAATGGGCGGGATGGCCGGTGGCACATCCGATCCCGCTTTCGCTGTCACGCGCGCGCAGCTCGTCGCCATGAGCATCCTCACGACGCTTGCCCTCATCGCGGCGAGCGTGTTCGCGGTCTCGCAGGCAAATCTCACGATCGCCGCCCGAGAGGTGGGATCCGTGGTCATGCCGCCGGGCATGCCGATGCGTCGCGACCTCACGGCCGGCGGCATGCGCGACATGGCCGCTGTCGACCTGAGGGCAGCCCGGAATCAAGCACCTCCGCGCGCCCGCGGCGACCAGCCGCTCGAGGCACGCATCGAGGGCGGCGTGAAGGTGTACGAGCTCGAGGCCGCCGTGACGCGCTGGAACATCCTTCCCTACGTACGGGTCGCGGCGTACGCATTCAACGGACAGGTTCCGGGGCCGCGCGTTCGGATCACCGAAGGTGATCGCGTGCGCTTCATCGTGCGCAACTCATTGCCCGAGCCGACGACGGTCCACTGGCACGGGCTGATCCTGCCGAACGGCATGGACGGCCCGGCCGACATCACCCAGGCGCCGATCCCTCCGGGCGGGTCGTTCACGTACGAGTTCACGACTCAGCAGGCCGGAACTTTCTTCTACCACTCGCACGCCAACCCCGAGCGGCAACAGGGTCTCGGGCTGTACGGCGCGCTGATCATCGACCCGCGCCAACCCGCGCCACTGCAATACGACAAGGAGCTCGTGGTCCAGCTGCAGGAGTGGCTCTTCAAGAACGGCTATACGTTCCCCTCCATGCCGATGGACGGGATGCAGCCGAACTTCTTCACCATCAACGGCAAGGCGTACCCCGAGACCGAGACAGTGCGACTCCGCGTCGGCGAGAAGGTCTTGGTCCGCTTCATCGGGTCGCAGAGCGGCTTCATCCATCCCATGCACATCCACGGCGGTCCGTTCACGATCGTCGCTACTGACGGCGTGGCGATCGCTCCGTCCGCTCAGGTCCAGAAAGACACCGTCAACGTCGCGCCCGGCGAACGCTTTGACGTGATCTGGCAAGCGCGCGAGCCTGGCCGTTGGCTGCTGCACTGCCACATCAACCACCACACGACCAACGACAACCGCGAAGAAGCCGGCGCCGGCGGACTCACACTCATCATCCAGGTGGATTGACCCTTGCGCGTTGGTGTTTGCGCCATGCTTGCCCTGGTACTGGTGGCCTGCGTTGTCCCTCCATCGACTGGCCGACCGATCGGCACCAGAGGTCCCTCGGTTACCAGCATCGTCGTTCCCACGACGTTTCCGAACGGGCGTGTCGAGGTGACCATCGCGCCGGCGTACACGCTCGGCACGCCCGCGAGCATGCCCGTGTCCGTCATGACCACACGCGGATCGATCAGCGGGCCGACCGCCGCGCGGATCGTTGCTACAGGCATGGGCGGTCGCGGTGTGCCGTCGGAGGTGCTGGTTCGGAATCTCGCGCTGGCGGCAGTCGCGGCATCGGCAGGCGAGCGCCGCACGACCGCGGTGTCGTGGGACGGCCGCGACGAAGCTGGAACGCTCGTTCCCGGCGATGCCTACGTACTGATCCTCGAGTTTCGTCTCGACGGTGCGGGCGCGGTCACAGCCGGGCGAGCAACAGCGACGCTGCAGTGGAATCCCTGACACTTAGTGCGTAGCGGCGGCGCACCGCTCTGCCTGGCCGCAGGATGATCAGGGTGGCGTCGAGGCCGGACCCCAGATGCTCATGGGTTCGCACCGGGCGTCACGCGCACGTCTCATCGCGTCAGCAGGGGCGAGCGGCGCGATGGCCGCTCGCCCGTCGCCGACCTACGTGGGCTTGGGCGTCGTCGGCTTCGTTGTCGTGCTCGCGCAGCAAGCGCCACAGCAGTTTCCGCAAGCGCAGGCCATCAGCCCACCTCCGTCGTGTGATCTCTGCCGTGACTCTACGCTGCGTACGGCTGGCGGCTTCGTACCTGCAGCGCTTTCCGAATCTTCGCGCCCAGCCGGTCGATCTCACGGTGGCGCACGAGGCCGCGTCGCTGCGCGCTCAGCACAAGTTCTCGCCAGCGGACGCGCTGATCATCGCTACTGGGTTGGTCGCCCAAGTAGGGGTGTTGGTCGCCAACGAGGAAGAATGGAAGAAGAAGCTGGGCTCGATCAGCAGTCGTATCCGAGTTTGCTATCTCGAGGATCACCTGCCCTTCTCGTGAACCGACGAGGGCCGCGAAGGACCGGACGGCAGGATCAGGCCGTGCCAGTGCCGCTTCGCCATACAAAGGTGAGAAGCGGCAGCGTGGTTTCCGGCGCTGCGTACGTCCTGATCCTCAAGTCTCGAAGCGATGACGCGAGCCGAACAAGCACCCGTCGGCGACCGCGTCGCTGCGAACGAATCGATAACGGCGTGTGCCGGATTAGGTCTCCGCGAGGCCAGCAGTTCCTTCGGCGACCTCGCAGATGCCCGGGCCGGAGACGGACTGCTGCGCCTTCACGCGCTCGGCGTCGAGTGCGGCGACGACCTCCGGATAGGCATCGTGCATGCAACACCGACACGACGCGTACCAGCGGCGCAGCCCTTGGTCGATGACCAGACCCCCAGTGGAGGGCGCAGCCGCGGGAGTTGCATCAGCCCGCGCGAGCCATCTCGGCGGATCGGCCGTGAAGTCCTTCAGACAGCGCCGAGCGCAGAACGCATAGACGCGGTCCTCATGTTCGACGACGAGGCCGTTGGCCCGGGCCTCCTCGACGTTGACGGCCATGTCGCAGACCGGGTCGATCAAGCGCTCGGGTGCGGTCTCGCTCACAAGCGTGATGTTATCGCCTGAGGTACGCGTCCGTATTAGCCTACTATCAGTCATCGTAGATGACCTGTGAGTGAGAGCACGATGGGCTCCTGTGAGATGAGGCGCGCATGACCCGACCTGCGCAGGCGTACCGCCCACGGCGTGCGTGGCGCCTGGCACGTCTGATCACGCTCGCGGTCGCCGGGCTCGCGATCGTGGCCGCTGCGGCGGTCGCATGCGGAAACCTGCGGCTCGGTGCGCCACCCGGGGTCGTCGTGCCCGCTGGCGCGCCGCTCCCGCTGGTCGTGCAGCCTGAATCCGGCGCGCCCAACGAGGCTCCACTAATTGCGATCTCGCCACCGGGCGGGGCGCTGGTGCAACCGGGGTTCGTTCGCATCCCGAAGCCGACGCTGAGCTCAGCGCCGCGGCGCGTCGGTATCCAGATCGGACACTGGAAAACGGACCAGGCCCCTGAAGAGCTCCGAAATCTCATCACACAAACGGGTACGAGTTGGGCGAACATCGATGAGGTCGACGTGAGTGAGGCGATTGCGCTGCGCGTTCAGTCACTGCTCAGCGCGCAGGGGATCGTCGTCGACCTCCTTCCGGCGACTGTGCCGTCAGGTTATCTGGCCGACGTGTTCCTCGCGCTGCACGCCGACGGTGACGACTCCGGTGAAGCCAGCGGATTCAAGATTGCTCACGGCACACGGCGAGGGCCGTACGAGACCGATCTGGTCGCGACACTGCGTGAGGTCTACGCGAGCCAGACCGGGCTCGCTTGGGACGACAACATTTCATCCGGGATGCGCGGCTACTACGCCTTCAGCTGGCTGCGATACCAGCACGCGGTGGCACCCCACACGCCCGCAGCGATCCTCGAGATGGGGTTCCTATCCAACAACGACGACCGCCACCTCCTTGCTGAGCATCCCGACACGATCGCAAGCGCGATCGCGAGCGGTCTGCTGCGTTTCCTCGAAGCCTATCCACGCCCCAAGCTGTTTGGTCAGGATCTTGTCGTGCCGACCAGCGTCCGTCGGCCTTCTCCTTCGCCCTGAGTAGCGCGCGCTCTTGGCCACGTGCCTTCGCGTAATCGAATCTGGAGCGGTGTCCGCCGCTGTCGTGAGCGTCCCACCCGCGTCAGCTCCAGATGCAATCGGACCAAGGCTCGCGTAGGCGAAGGTCCGCGAGTTCGAGTGCTTGGCCCACTGTGGTCAACATCAGTTCACGCTCTCGACACTTTCACAGCGACCCATGTAACTCCGTGCCTCACAGACAATCATCTACGTCGTTCGCGAGGGTTGATCAGGCCGAGGACCCCGCGAGCAGGTAACTACCGATCAGAGGGACCGCGCTGCCGGCGAGTGGGATCCAGGAAATTCGACCGACTCGCCGGGCTGCGTGCTCCGCCCCGACGCGTCTTCGCGACTAGCTTTGCCGCGGGAGTGGGGTCGGGGTCCGGCATGCGGCAGCACCGTCGAGCTGGACCAGGACACCAAGTGCGAGCAGTGCGATGCCGAACACGCCGAGCAGAGGCTGGATCGGCTCGAAATACGAGAGCGCCCCTGCTACCCCGAGCACAGCGACCACGACCTTGTTGCACACCGGACATCCGATCGCCAAGCCCGCCAAGATGCCGCCGGCGACGCCGCGATTAACGCCGCGTTCGGGCCCGGGTAGCGCATAAGTCGCAGTCAGGGTCGCGAAGAGCGCCACCCCGAGAGCGAGGAAGAGATAATCGAGTGGCCGCACCGGCGTCATGCGGATGAAGAAGGGGTTCGGGATGACCGCGGTCGTGACCGCGTAGAGGAAGGTCGCGAAGGTGGCGCCGATCAGGGCGAAGACGATCGCCCGCGGGGAGCTCGCCAGTTGGGGCAGCAACGCTAGAGAGGTTTTCACACTCGTCGGCCGAAGCGCGACCAGGAGCTGCGATCCTGCCATCTCGCGATACTACGT
This sequence comes from Chloroflexota bacterium, assembly GCA_040003565.1. Taxonomy (GTDB): domain Bacteria; phylum Chloroflexota; class Limnocylindria; order P2-11E; family P2-11E; genus CF-39. Next base: position 7,961 of record JBDUCG010000048.1, read on the forward strand.
GCCATCGTAGATAGCTTCTGCGCAAGGCGGTCGGTTGACCTGCCGCCGACGTGTAGCGACAATCAACTCGTGCCGGGCAATCTGCCGCGCGAATTCACGCAGCGGGTGTCTCGACCCGGTGGACGCCCCGAAGAATGGTTCCTGGGTCCGTTGCAGGCTAAGGTCCTGCAGGTTCTCGCCGATCGCGGCGAGAGCTCGGTCCGGGAGATCGTCGAAGCACAGTCGCGTCGCAACCGCGCCGCGTACACGACGGTCATGACCGTCCTCGACCACTTGCACAAGAAAGGCATCGTGACCCGCCAGCTCGAAGGAAAGGGTTACCAGTACACGGCGCGCTTCACGCCCGACGAGCTGCGCGACCGCATGGCACGTCATCTGGTGCAGGAGCTGGTGGACGACTTCGGGGACACCGCGCTTGTGCATTTCGCCTCGGCACTCGGGCGTGTGGATCGCCGCCGGCTCGCTCGCATCCGACGCTCGACGTAGCCTTGTGAGCCGGGCCGATCGTGCCTTTGGGAGCCTGGTGGTCATCGCCGGCGGCGTCGGAGCCTGGCTCGCGGTTCCCGTGCTCCTGACCCTCTTTCCGGCGGCGATTGAGCGGCTCGTACGCGGATCAGGTGACGCCGTCGCGTTTTGCACCGGAGTTCTGACCAGCGTGCACCCCGAGCTTCCACCGCTGGGCCTCGCCGCCCTCGCGCTGACGGGCGTGCTCCTTGCGCCGGCGACGCTGGGCGCGCTGCGGGGATCGCGTAAGCCCCGACCGTATTCGCGGCCCGGCCCGGTCGCGTCGCCACGTCGTCTGAAAAAGGCGGCCGCGCGGGTGGGCCTCGCCAGCGGCGTCATCTGCCTAGACGACGGCAGGCGCTACGCGTACTGCGCGGGACTGTTGTCCCCTTCGATCTACGTATCAGCTGGGGCGGTCCGCGCCCTGCGCGCCGACGAACTCGAGGCCGTGCTCTGGCACGAGGCCTATCACCTGCGACGCCGTGATCCACTGCGCGCGGTCGTGGCGGATCGACTAGCGCTGGTCTTCATGGTCGTGCCAGTGATTCGAGCGCTTGTTGCTCGCTTCGAGGTCGCACGCGAGCTCGAAGCCGATCGCGCCGCACTGCGCGCGCAAGGCACGGCCCGCTCACTGGCCGGGGCGCTCCTGACGCTTGGCCGCGAGCTGCCGCCGGTCTCTGGCGCGGCGATCAGCGCGTGGTCGCTTTCCTCCGCGCGCGTTGACCAACTGTTTGGGACTTCGGATGACCAGCTGATTCCGCCCATCCCCGGGCGCGCGCTGCTGCTCAGCGGGGGTGTGCTCGCTCTCGCGGTGGCACTTACGTTCGGACAGGCGGCGCGGGCGCACCTACTCCCGCTCGCCCTCCTGCCCGAAGCGCCCGGCGCGGTCGCCCACATCTGCCCGCTGCCGATCCAGGGGCCGCTGCTCTAGTCGCGCGCACGCGAATCACGAGGTGCCGTCGGCCTTTGCAAGGTCCTGCTCGATGGTGTCCGCCGACATCGGCCCGCCGATCTCGATGTGGCGGATGGTGCCCTGGGCGTCGATGAAGAACGTCGTCGGCAGGCTGAGCACGAGGTAACGGCGGGCCGTGCGACCCTCGGGATCAAGGATCGGTTGCAACGTGCGGAGGCCCACTCGCTCGAAGAAGGCCAACACGCTGTCCGCATCCTCTTGCAGGTTCACCGCCAGAAAAGCGACATCGTCGCGCGCCGCAGCCACGCGGTCGAGCGCGGGCATCTCTTCTCGACATGGCACACACCAGGTCGCCCAGAAGTTGATCACGACCGGTCGGCCACGGAGGCTCTCGAGGTCGGTCAGCTCGCCTTTTGGTGTCACCCACGCGAACGCCGGGGCGAGGGCGCCGCGGCGGGCGCTCGCGCCTTCGCGTTCGATCTGCTGGTAGATCGCCCCGACCGCCGCCGTGGGAGGCGGGGTGGGCGCCGGTGGTCGCGCTCCCGACCGCACGACCA
>JBDUCG010000276.1:0-2955 GCA_040003565.1 Chloroflexota bacterium
GCGCAGGTCATCGTCGGCACGCAGATGGTCGCCAAGGGCTTCGACCTGCCTGGCGTATCGCTCGTCGGCGTCGTGAATGCCGACACCGTCCTCAGCCTCCCGGACTTCTCGTCGTCCGAGCGGACGTTCCAGCTGTTGACCCAGGTGCTCGGCCGCTCGGGTCGCGGACCCGCGGGAGGCCGGGGCATCGTGCAGACGTATCTTCCGGATCACTACGCGGTGCGCGCCGCGGCCGCCCACGACTACGCGACCTTCGCCGTCGCAGAGCTCGAGGGCCGCAAGCGGTTCGGCTACCCGCCGTTCGCGAAGCTCGTGCTGCTGCAGACGCAGGCGAAGCGCACAGATACGGTGGAGCGGCGCGCGGACGCGTACGCGAATGCGCTCCGCGCTGAGGCCGCGGGCGACGCTGAGGTGCTCGGTCCCGCGCCGGCCTTCGCCGCGAAGCGAGCCGGCGCGTTCCGCATGCAGCTCGTACTGCGCGGCGTGCGGCCACAAGCGCTCCTTGACCGCGTTCCCCCGTCGGCGGAGTGGACGGTCGACGTTGACCCGGTGACACTGCTCGGATGAGCGAGAGCGTCGCGGAGGGCGAGCGGGAGGAACCGCAGCCGCCGCGCATCCATGTCGTGAAGGGGTCGCCGTGGCGCATCGACCGAGGTCGGCGCGCGAAATGGTCTGCCCCCGCGTTCGTGAGCGCGCACGCGGTCGAGGTGCGGCAGATCGGCGACCCCGTGCTGCACGCGCCCGCCAAAAAGCCGCGCACCCATCGTGGCGATCTCGAAGCGCTCGCGCAGCGGCTCTTCGCGTCGATGGTCGCGGCGCGCGGGATCGGCATCGCGGCGCCGCAGATCGGCACTCCGCTGCGGGTCGCGATCATGGACGTCGACGAGGCGGGCATCGTCGCCGTCGAGCCGCAGATCGAATGGGTGAGCGACGAGGTCGACGAGACGAGCGAGGGCTGCCTCTCAGTGCGCGGCATGTACGGGATGCTCGAGCGCCCGCTGGTGGCGCGGCTCGTCGCGTTCGACATCACGGGCAAGAAGTTCGTCATCGAAGGCGAGGAGTTCGGCGCGCAGTGCATGCTCCACGAGACCGACCACCTCAACGGCATCCTGTACGTGGACCGTCTTCGCTCGCGTGACGACCTGCACCCTGTCGAGGTCGAGGAGCAGACGGCTGCCGGCGAGGAACGGCTGCGTTCCTGAAGCGCGCGAGCGACGATCGGTGACCCGCACCGTCTTTCTTGGAACGCCGGAATTCGCCGTTCCCTCGCTCGAGGCGGTGGATCGCCTGTGCGATCGCGGCGCGCTCGAGCTCGTCGCCGTGGTGACCCAGCCGGACCGCGCGGGCGACCGCGGCCGCCTAAGCGTCCCCGCGGTGAAAGCGCGTGCGCTCGCGTTCGGCGTGCCGGTGTTGCAGCCGGCGCGGATCGACGAGGACGCTCTGCGCGCGATCACGGCGCTTGAGCCGGAGCTCCTGGTGTGGGCCGCGTACGGCAACCGCATCCCAAAGGCGCTGCTCGCCGCGGTGGATGGTCGCGCGGTGAACGCGCACGCGTCGCTGCTGCCGCGCTGGCGCGGAGCCGCGCCGATCGCGCACGCGATCCTTGCCGGGGACGCGGAGACCGGCGTCACCCTGATGGAAGGCACCGCCGCCATGGATGAGGGCCCCATCCTTGCCCAGGAACCGACCCCGATCGGTGAGGCGGAGTCGGCCGGCGATCTCACGCGACGACTCGCATTGCTTGGCGCGGGTCTGCTCGAGCGAGAGCTGCCGCGCTACATCGCGGGAGAGCTGCGCGGCACACCGCAGGACGCGTCGCACGCAACGGTGGCGCCGAAGCTGACGACGCAAGACGGCAAGCTCGACTTCGTGCGTCCCGCCGACGAGCTCGCGCGAAGGGTCCGCGCGTTCACGCCGGACCCCGGCGCGTGGACGACCTTCCGCCGCGATCGTCTTTCGATCGTGGGCGCGAGCGTGTCGGGCGGCACGCCCAAGGAGCACGGCGTCCTCGAGATCCACGACGGCCATCCGGAGGTCGCGGCCGGCGCGGGCTGGCTGCGTCTCGAGCTGGTGCGTCCCGCGGGCAAGCGCACGATGACCGGAGAAGACTGGGCGCGCGGTCTGCGCGGCATCGCTGGGGCGCGCGTCCCGTCCTGAGCGCCGCCGCCCTCGCCCGGCCGCTCGAGACCGGTACGCTCGTGAGATGAAAGCCGCCGTTCCCGCGATCAGCGACGTCGACGAGCGCGCGCTCATTGGGTGGCTGCGCGACCGCCAGGAGCCCGTGTACCGCGCGCGCCAGATCCGCCGCCACATCGCGCGCGGGACCGAAGCGGGCTGGGACCAGCTCACCGATCTGCCCAAGGCGCTGCGCGACCTGCTCGCGCGGTCGTTCCGCTTCAGCGCGGTCGAGCCGGAGACCGAGATCGCCAGCGCCGACGGCGAGACGCGCAAGGCGCTGCTGCGGCTGCACGACGGCCTTCACATCGAGTCGGTGCTCATGCCGCATCACGGCGCGCGCAACTCGGTGTGCTTCTCGACGCAGGCAGGTTGTCCGATGGCCTGCGCGTTCTGCGCCACCGGAGAGATGGGCCTGATACGCAACCTCACGGTCGGCGAGATCGTCGACCAGGTCCGGCACTGGCAGCGCGAGCTCGTGACGCGCGGCGAGCGGGTCTCGCACGTTGTCGCGATGGGGATGGGGGAGCCGCTCGCGAACTTCGATGCGACCGTCGCCGCCGTGAAGATGCTCATCGATCCGCAGCTCTTCGGCATCAGCCCGCGGCGCGTGACTATCTCGACCGTCGGCGTGGTCCCGCAGATGGACCAGCTCGCCGCGCTCGATCTGCCGATGAACCTCGCGGTGTCGCTGCATGCGCCCAACGACGCCATCCGCGGCGCGATCGTCCCGTTGAACAAGCGCTGGGGGATCGACGAGGTGCTGGCCGCCTCCGCGCG
>JBDUCG010000277.1:0-2953 GCA_040003565.1 Chloroflexota bacterium
ACCAGATGTAGGCGAGGACTTCCCCGCCCAGACCCTTCTTCTCGGCCTCGCGCCCGGTCATGACGCCGGACGAGGTCGAGACGATCGCGATGCCGAGCCCGCCGAGGACGCGGGGCATCTCGGTCTTGCGCGCATACACGCGGAGTCCCGGCCGGCTGATGCGCCGGAGCCCCGACACCGCCGGCACCTTGCCGCCGATGTATTTCATCTTCAGCACGATCTCGCGCGCCGACGGCTGGTCGAAGGATGCGATGAAGCCCTCGGCCTTGAGGATCTTCGCGACCTCGACCTTCGTTCGGCTCGCCGGGATCGTCACGGTCTCGTGGCGCGCGCCCGCGGCGTTCCGCACGCGCGTGAGCATGTCGGCAAGCGGATCGCTCGGTGCTCCGCCGATGCGCGGCTTCTTCACCTTGGGCGCGGCCGGACGCTTCACGGCGGTCCGCGGTGCGGCGCTCGCCTCGCCGGGCTGCACGTCGCTGGTCTCGATCGGTGGCGTCGTTTCGTTCGTCATTTAGATCTCACCAGCTCGACTTCGTCACGCCGGGCAGCTCGCCCATGAGCGCGCGCTCGCGGAAGCAGATGCGGCACAGACCGAACTTGCGCATGTAACCGCGCGGGCGGCCGCAGACCTGGCAGCGGTGGTAGGCCTGCACCTTGTGCTTCGGCGTGCGCTGGGACTTGAGGATCAGGCTCTTCTTGGCCATGAGTCGGGGCTAGGCCCCTTCCACCCCCTTCGAGGATGCCTTGAACGGCATGCCGAGACCGCGCAGGAGCGCGCGTGCCTCCTCATCCGTTCGCGCGGTCGTGCAGATCGTGATCTCCATGCCGCGCAGGCGGTCGATCTTGTCGTAGTCGATCTCCGGGAACACCAGCTGCTCCTTGAGACCGAGCGAGAAGTTCCCGCGCCCGTCGAAGCTGCGGTCCGGGATGCCCTGGAAGTCGCGGATGCGCGGGAGCGCGACCGTGACGAGCTTCTCGTAGAAGTGCCACATGCGTTCGCCGCGGAGCGTGACCTTGAGTCCGATCGGCATGCCGACGCGCAGCTTGAAGTTCGAGATCGCGCGACGGGACTTGGTGACCACCGGACGCTGGCCGGTGATCTGCGCGAGATCGCCGGCGGCGGCGTCCATCGCTTTCCCGTTCCCGATCGCCTCGCCCATGCCGATGTTCAGCACGATCTTGTCGAGCCGCGGGATCTGCATCACGTTCTTGAAGCCGAACTGCTTGCGCAGCTCGTCCCGAAGCGCCGTGTCGTACCGCTCTTTCATTGCGCTCGCGACAGCCACTATTCCTTCTCCTCGACCACGATCGACTCGCCGCAGCGCTTGCAGATGCGCTCCTTGGTGTCCTCTTCGATGCGGTGCGCGACACGCGTGGCCTCGCCGCAGTGCGGGCAGATGACCATGACCTTGCCGAGCGACAGCGCGTTCGGCTGCTCGATGATCCCGCCCTTCTGGTTCTTGGACGGATTGGGTTTGGTGTGGCGCTTGACGACGTTCACGCCGGCGACGATCACCTTGCCCGCCACGCCGTCGACCTCCTGGACTTTGCCGCGCTTGCCACGATCGCGATCGGCGATCACGACGACCTCGTCGCCCTTGCGGATGCGCAGATTGCCCGCCACTACAGCACCTCCGGAGCGAGCGAGACGATCTTCATGAAGTTGCGCTCGCGGAGCTCGCGCGCGACGGGGCCGAAGATGCGCGTGCCGCGCGGCTGGTTCTGCGGATTCAGCAGGACGGCCGCGTTGTCGTCGAAGCGAATGTACGAGCCGTCCTGGCGGCGGTATTCCTTGGTCTGGCGCACGACGACCGCGCGCACGACCTCGCCCTTCTTCACGCCCGAGTTCGGGATCGCGTTCTTCACCGCGGCGATGAACACGTCGCCGATCTCTGCGGTCGTTCCGGTGGACGAGCCCAGCACGCGGATCACCGAGAGCTCTCTCGCTCCGGTGTTGTCGGCGACGCGGACGCGGGTGTATGGACGGATCAAGCTCCGGTCTCCTCCGTGTCTTCGCCTTGCTCGTCCGCCGGCTGCGCGAACAGCTCCGTGACGCCCTCGGCCTGTTCGAGCTCTTTCTCGATGTCGGCGACGCGCGGCGCCGCTGCGCCGGCCTCACCGATCCGCGAGATGACCTCGACAACGCGCCAGCGCTTCGTCGCGCTGTACGGGCGGCTCTCCTGGATGCGCACCAGATCGCCCTCGCGCACGTCGCCGGCGTCGTCGTGCGCCGCGAAGCGCTTGCGTACGCGGACGACCTTCTTGTACAGCGGGTGCTGGCGCTGGCGCTCGACGGTCACGATGACGGTCCGCGCCTGCTTCGCTGACACCACCACGCCGACCTTGGTCTTCCGGCGGAAGCGGCGCCAGCCGGTGACGGCCTGCGTCGCAGCCGCGCCGTGTGCCACCGTCGCCGCGGCGCGCTTGCGCGTCACGGTCTTGCGCACCGCGGGTCGCGCGGCGGTCGGCGTCGCGGTCGCGGCGGCGCGTGGTGCCGCCGCGACGGTCGTCTTCTTCGCGGCCGTCGTCTTCTTCGCGACCGTCTTCGTGGCGGTCGACTTCGCGGCGGTGGTCTTCTTGGTCGTCTTCTCAGCCATTCGTCGCTCTCTCTCGCTCCTGCATCACGGTTAGGGCGCGCGCGATGCGCCGGCGTGAGGCGGGCAGCCCGCGATAGTTCTTCAGCTGGCGCGTGGCCAGCTTGAAGCGGAAGTCGAAGAGCTCCTCTTTCGCGCTCTTCAGCTCGTCAGCGAGCTCCGTGTCAGACAGCCGCCGCATGTCCTTCAGTTGCACTGCCGCCCCCCTCCTGCCCCTCACGTGACACGAATTTCGTCTTGATCGGAAGCTTGTACGACGCGAGGCGGAGCGCTTCTCTCGCCAGCGCCTCGTTGATGCCCGCGGCCTCGAACAGGATCCGGCCCGGGCGGATCACCGCGACCCAGTGGTCGGGCGCGCC
>JBDUCG010000049.1:0-9871 GCA_040003565.1 Chloroflexota bacterium
GCCCGTGCTCGAGAAGCTCCTGCTCGGCAGCGCCCCCGTCCTCGTGATGCTTTTCGTCGTGCCGCGCGCGGTGCTGATATCGATCGCGCAGCTGGTCGGTGAGCTCCTGATGACCCGGCCACTGCGCGCGCAGCTCCTCGATCCGCGCGAGCGCGGCCTCCGTGGTGAGCCCGCGTGCGTGCACTTCGTCGTGGGCGGCGCTGACGTCGGGCGCGACCCCAAGCTTCTTGATGACGAGCGGCAAAGTGAGGCCCTGGCCGACGAGCGTCACGAGGATCACGGCGAACACCAGGAAGAGGATGAGGTCGCGCTGCGGAAAGCTGATCGGCAGCGCGAGCGCCGCGGCGAGCGACACCACGCCGCGCAGTCCTGACCACGCGACCACGAAGACGCCCTGCCAAGGCGGATTCGGATCACGCCTACCGATCGCCGGGATCATCCGCGGCAGGTAGCTGGCGGGAAAGACCCAAACGATGCGCGAGATCACGACGGCGAGCGCGATGGCGAGCGTGAGCTTGCCGAGCTCTCCATCGATGACCAGACCGCGCAGCACGTTCGGGAGCTGGAGACCGATGAGCATGAAGACCAGGCCGTTCAGGAGGAACAACAGGATCTGCCAGGCGCCGGTCGCGACGACGCGCACGTCGGACGACGACTGCCGGGTGGCGCTGCGCGCGAGCAGTCCGCCGACCACCGTCGCGAGCACACCCGAGACGCCGATGCTCTCGGCTCCGAGATACGCGGCGTAGGGCGCGAGCAGCGTGATCGTGACGGCGATCGCCGTGTCGCGGATGTGCGCCAGCAGCCATTCACTGGCGCGCCCCACGACGAGGCCGACCGCGACGCCACCGACCAGCACGACGAGGAACGTGCCGCTCGCGTCGAGAAGCGAGAACGTGCCCGCGGCCACCGCGACGACGGCGAAGCGATAGATGACCAGCGCGGTCGCGTCGTTCACGAGGCTCTCGCCTTCGAGGATGGTGACGATGCGGCGCGGCACGCCCACACGCTGGAAGATCGCGGTCGCGGCGACCGCGTCAGGCGGAGCGACGATGGCGCCCAGCGCGAACGCGCCCGCCCAGCCCAGCCCAGGCACGAGCAGGTGCGCGACCGCTGCCACGACGACCGAGGTGAAGAGGACCAGGCCGAAGGCCAGCAGGACGATCGGGCGCAGGTTCTCCTTGAACTCGCGGATGGACGTGAAGTAACCACCCGCGAAGAGCAGCGGCGGCAGGAAGACGAAGAACACGATCTCCGGCGGGAGCTGGAACTCGGGCAGCCCGGGGATCTGGCTGAGCACGAGACCGCCGAGGACCATGACGATCGGGTACGGGACGGCGAGCCGCCGCGCGACGATCGTGAGCGCGGTGACCAGGACCAATAGAAGGAGGACGAGCTCGATCTCGCGCATCGCGCTAGCCCTCGTACGCTTTCTGGAGTCGCTCCGCGACCTGTTGCAGCCAGCGCAGCTCGGTGAGGCCGGCGCGCGCGATGACCATGCCGCGCGTGAACGCGAGCCACGGCTTCAGCGTTCCGGCCACGAGGCCGAGCCACGTCGCGCCCGTCGCGTCGACCTTCGGACCCTTGCCCTTGATATCGGCGGCCTCAGCGTGCAGCCGGCCGTCGCCGGCCTGGAACTCGATCGCCTCCTGCGTATCGGTAAAGCGCAGGAGCGCGCGACCTGAGGGGACGTCCTTCAGATTCGCGAGGACGCGCTCGTCCTCAGCAGCAGCGGTGAGGATCGCGAGCACCGCGTCGCGCGCGTGCGTCGGATTGGGCGGCGACGTCGACGCGATGCGCGCCGCCTGGAGCGTGTCTTCGAGCTTGGTCACGCGAGCTTCATGTCGCTGCGGACGGTCACCGGCACGACCGTGCCGCGATCGCGCATCACGAAGAACGCTGCCGCTCCGATCATCGCGCCGTTGTCGGTGCATAGGCGCGGCGGCGGCACGCGCAGCGGATGGCCGATGCGCTTTTGGATCTCCGCGCGCAGGGCGAGGTTCGCCGCGACTCCGCCGCCCAGCAGCACCGTCTCGACGGAATGCTCGGCCGCGGCGCGGGCGGTCTTCTCGGCGAGTACGTCGGTGATCGCCTTCTGGAACGAGGCGGCAACGTCCGCGACGGGCACCTCGCCCTTCGCCTCGAGCGCGCGCACGAGGCGCAGCACCGCGGTCTTGAGCCCGGAGAACGAGAAGTCGTAGCGGTCTCCGAGCGCGGCACGCGGGAGCGGGAACGCAGTCGGATCACCGTCCTTTGCGGCGCGCTCGATGAGCGGTCCGCCGGGAAAACCGAGGCCGAGAAGGCGCGCGACCTTATCGAACGCCTCGCCCGCGGCGTCGTCGATGGTCCGGCCGAGCGGCCGGAAGCGACGGTGTCCTTCCATCAGCACGAGGTCGCTGTGCGCACCGCTCACGATGAGCACGACCGCGGGGATCTCCGGCTCCGGCGTCGGCGTGTCGCCTTCGTAGAGCCAGTTCGCGTACACATGCCCCTCGAGATGGTTCACGCCGATGAACGGCAGGCCCGCGGCGAGCGCGAGCCCGCGCCCGTAATTCGCGCCGACGAGAAGACATCCGACGAGGCCCGGCCCGACCGTCGCGGCCACGGCGTCGACGCCGCGCAGCTCGATGCCCGCTTCGCTCAGCGCCTGCTGCGTGATGCCGTCCAGCGCGCGGAGATGCTCACGCGCCGCGACTTCGGGGATGATCCCGCCGGTGTCCACATGCGCGAGCTGCGACGCGACGATGTTGGAGATGATGTGGCGGCCGTCGTCGACCACCGCGACTCCCGTCTCGTCGCACGACGTCTCGATCGCGAGGATGCGCATCTAGTCCTGTTCTAGTTCGGCGCGGAGCTTCGCGGTCCGCTCGCGCACCGCACGGTCGCGCAGGCGATCGGTCCACATGATGATCGCGTCCTCGTTGTTGTCCGAGTAATACCGCCGGCGGATCCCGGCCGCGTGGAAGCCGTACTTCTCGTAGAGACGCTGCGCCGGGAAGTTCGAGGCGCGCACCTCGAGCGTGAGCCACTCCGCGCCCAGATCGGTGGCGACATCGAAGAGCCGCACCAGCATCCGCTCGCCGATCTTGCGGCGACGCCGCTCGGGGATGACGGCAAACGTCGTGATGTGCGCTTCGTCGAGCGCGAGCCAGAGACCCGCGTACGCGATGATGCGCTCGCCCTCGCGCGCGACGATGTAGCGCGCGTTCTTGTTCTGCGTGAGCTCGTGCTTGAACGCGTTCGCCGGCCAGGGGACCGGGAACGAGGCGCGCTCGACCTCCTGCACCGCCGGGATGTCGTCCGGCGTCATGTCCTCGATGACGATCGGGAAGGTGGCGACCATCTAGCTAGTGTCGCTTGGGGAGGCCGAGCGCGACATCGTCGGTCGGCGGCGGGGCGAACGGCTGGTCGAACGACGTGCGTACCACGGGCTGTTTCACGTAGATCGGCTCGATCTCGCCGAGCCTGCGCTGCGGGCTCGTCTCGAGCGCCAGCCAGCCGAGCTCGGCGAGGTAACCGGCGCGGCGCATCGTGGACGCGGGCGAGGCGAAGAGCGCCTTGGGCCCGAGGAGGTCGCGCAGGGTCTGCTCGGTCTCCGCGCTGATCTCTCCGACGAACAGCGTGTGCGCGCCGATCTGGCGGCAGAGCTCGGGCAGCGTGGCCGCGATGAACGGCGAGCGCCGCTCCCACTTGCGGTTCCGCTCCTGATAGAACGCCGCGTAGAACTCGTCGCGCCCCGCAGGGAGCAGCGGGCAGGTGCGCTGCTTCGACGCCGCGTGCGGATACGCGAGCACGTCCAGTGTCGACACGCCGATCATCGCCGCGCCCGCGCCACGCGCGATCCCTTGCGCCGCGGCGATCCCGATGCGCAGGCCGGTGAACGATCCGGGTCCCGTTGCGACCGCGACCTTGTCGACGGAAGAGAGCGTGATGCGCGTCTGCGCGAGCAGACGCTCGATGGTCGGGAAGAGCTCTTCCGCATGCCGGCGCTGCGCGTGCCACGTCTCTTCGGCGAGGACGTCGTGCCCGTCGTACAGGGCGACCGAGGCCCACTCGGTCGAGGTGTCAAGCGCCAAGAGAGTCACGGAAACCCTCCAGGAGCTCGGCCGACCGCGGACCGGTCGCGCGCAGCGCGACGGACCGCTTCGTGTCGGCGATATGCGCGAGATGCACATCGAGACGATCGGACGGAAGACCCTCGCCGGCGCGGTCGGGCCATTCGATGACCGTCATCCCACCAGCGTCGAGCGTCTCCTCCCAGCCGGTCGTGCCGAGGTCTTTGCCTTCGAGGCGGTAGAGATCGAGGTGGAACAAGGGCATGCGTCCGCCGAAGTGCTCGTGAAGGATCACGAACGTTGGGCTCGAGATCTCCGACGCGTCGAGTCCGAGACCGGTCGCGATGCCCTTCGCGAGAACGGTCTTCCCCGCCCCGAGCTCGCCCCACAGCGCGACCACGTCGCCGGGACGCGCGAGGCGCGCGAGTCGCTCGCCGACGCGCTCGGTGTGAAGGGAGGAGTGGCTCACGAGCTCCACGGCCGGCCCACTGCTATGCGGGACGCCCATCCGCCGCTCCACGCTCGAATTTGCGGCGCTCAAGAACGAGGCGAATGGTAAGCCCGAGGAACGAGCCGAACAGCGCGGCCCAGATGAGCAGCCAGCCATCGCGCGCGCTGATACCCAGGAAGTCGAGCGGTCCGAATGGCAGCTGCGCCGCCCACGCGGCAAGCGGGATGATCGCGAGGAACCCGGCGATGGTGCGCCGTCGCTCGAGCCGCTTGCGATCCTCGGCGTACTTCTCGCGCCGTCGCTCCTCCGCTTTCACGGCGCGCTTCGGTGTCTCGGGCGTGTCGGCGCGCGCCAGCGCGTGCGTGTCGCGTTCAGCCCGCCGTTCGCGGCGGCGTTTTCTCCCCACCGCGGAAGCCTAGGACCTAGATCCGCGGTGTGCGGGGCGCGTCGAAGGCGAGGACGTTGGCGATCGGGACCGGGCCGTCGGGTGCAGAGACGGCGTCCGCCTCGATCTCGCTCGCGAAGCGCGTGAGCCCGGCGAGCGAGAGATGCTCGTCGATCGGCCGCGCGCCGAGCCAGTCGTTCGAGAGCGCGAGCGACGGCGCGCCCTGCGCGAAGTCACCAACGTTCTCCGGTGCGAACACGAAGAGCCGCGCGGACGCAGTGTGCACCGCGGCGCGGGCGCCGACGAGCGCGACGAACGGGGCGAAGACCTCGCGCGGGAGCGGGGCGATGCCGAAGCCGATAAGGCAGAGGACCGTCGGTGCGTCGGGACCGCTGACCGTGCCCGACGCCGTCGCCTCGTCGCCGTAGACGACGCGCAGTCCGCCGGCCGGTGCCGCGCCGGCGACGACAGCCGCGACGCCGCACGCGTACGCGCGCGTGATCGACTCCGCGGTGGCGCGCGCACCGCCGATCACGATGCGGTCGCGCATCCGGACGTCGATGCGCGACGGGTGGATCTCGGCCGACGGTCCGTCGACCGCGAGCGCGATCTCGCCGATCGCGTCGGGCCCGTATGCGGCGACACCCTGCAGCGCCCAGGCCGAGCCCTCGACCGTGACGCAGCCGTCGTCGGAGCGCGTGACCTCGCCGTCCAGCGTGGAGCGCACGGCCCAGCGGCCGACCACGGGCGCGATGTACAGATCGCCATCGGCGCGCTGATGGATCACGCGTCCCGCGATCGGCGATGAGACCGCGCGCGCGAAGCGCCGACCGGTGCGCGCGATGACCGTCTTGCGCTCGACGGCTCCGCCGACCGGCACGCGCATGACCCGCGCGAGGTCATCAGGCGCGAGTCCGAGCTGGCGCGCGCCCTTGATCCTCACCGGCGTGCCGTACGTCGTCCCCGACGCGACGACGTCGCCCGCGTGTATGAGCTGGCCTTCCACCGCGCGTTCGCTCGCGCCGAGCGGAAGGGGATGCTCGGCGGACCACTGGCCGTAGCGCCAGGGCATCAGCGCGCCTCCGCTGGAAGGACGTCGAGCGCCGAGTACCAGCGCGCGAGCGTCGGGATGCGTTCGGCGTCGCGCGGCGGAAGCGCCAGCGGCCGGCCGCGCGCGTCGATGACGACGCCGAGACCCAGCTGCTCCGCTCCCGGACGGACCTTTGTCCCTGGCAACGTGATCTCGACCCGACCCTTCGTCGGCACGAGGAGGAACGAGCCCCGCACCACGCGCTCTTCGGTCACGCCGTTCTCGTCCTTGACGACGACCTTGGCCGAGCGCCGCGGCCACATCTCCGCGACGATGGCGATCGCGTCGGCGGCGGGCATCGTCGCGACCCGACCACGCGCCGCTAGTGCTCCGGCCGCCACCAGCGTGTCGCCGGACGCGCGTGACACGAGCGTGGGCCCCGTCGGCCCGAACGCGTCGATCGCGACGAGCAGCGACTGCGCCGCGCGCGGGAGCTCAGCCAGACGTCCGGTGAGCACCACGACTGGTGCCGCCCAAGCGCCATCGAGCGAGACGCCGGCGCGCTCCGCATCGGTGAGCGCGTGCGCGATGGCCTCACGGGCGAGCGCCATCTCGAGCGAGAGCGCGAGCACGGATGCGGGGATCGCATCCGGCCAGCGCGCGCGGTTGAACACGCGCTCGAGGAGGGCGGGCGCCTCGACCGCGCGCGGGATCCAGCGGCGCACGCGATCGAGGCCAGCGCGCGCGACCACGCGGTCCGCGGCCGCGCCGACGCCGAGACGCTCGTGGATGCCGAACGCGACGCCGTCCGGCCGCGCGTGGATCACCGAGGTCGAGCCGCCGGTCACGTCGAGGAGGACCACGTCCGCTCGCGCCGTCGCGGCCATCACGCGCGCCGCGGCCTCGAGCGCTTCGTCGCGGAGCACGACGTCGGCCTGCGCGCGCCGGCGCACCGCGCGGAGGCGCGCGACGAGGGCCTCGCGCCCGGCCGGGGTGCGGACGTCGGGGAGCGCCTCGATGGTGTTGTCCGGACACGACGCCGCGATGCGAGCGCGAACGCGCTCATCGCCGGAGACAAGGATGTGCGGCAGCGGGCGCTGCTGCGCGCAGCCGAAGCGCAGCGCTTCCGCGAGCTCGACCAGTCCGTCGGCGTCGCGGCGGTCGGTGGCGAGCGCGACGATGAGGTCGGGGTGCGCCTCGCGGAGCAGCGCCCCCCGCTCCACGAGCGTGCGTCCATCGTGTGTGCCCACCAGACCGACCAGCGCTGCGCCGCCCGCAAGGGCGCCGTGGGCCAAAGCCGGCGCGAGCTTCGGATCGCGCCCGAGCAGCGCAGCGACACGGACGAGGTCGCCAGGGATCACGCGGAGGACGGGGCCATCGGCCGCGCCGGGTGGGAATCGCTCTGTGCGCGCCTCGTGCGCGATCTCGACCGAAGCGACGAGCTCGGTCGAGGTGGTCACGCGGCGACCGGTGTGCGCTTCACCTCAGCGACGAAGGCGTCGAAGATGCGGGTGGCGGCCGCACCGACCTGGGCGGTGCGCTCCGGATGCCACTGGACCGCGACGACCCAGCGGAACGCGGGCGATTCCAGCGCCTCGACGAGCTCGCCGACGTGCGCGGTCGCCCGGAGGTCGGAGGCGAGGCGATCGGACGTGACCACCTGATGATGGCTCGAGTTCACGACGAAGGTCTCATCGCCGCACGCGGCGGCGAGCTTCGATCCCGGCTCGGCGGTGACCTCGTGCCGCACCGCGTTCGTGCCCGCAGGGTCGTCCGAGACCGCCGCACCTTCGGGCGGGTACTTCGGCGAGTGGCCGAGGTGGTGCTGCTCGAGCGACCCTCCGAGGTGGACGTTGAGGACCTGGAATCCACGGCAGATACCGAGCACCGGGATGTCCCGCGCGAGCGCGCGCTCGAGGAGCGCGAACTCGGTGGCGTCACGGCGCTCGTCGATGTCGGTCGATGCGATGTTGTCGGCGCCGTAGCGCGCCGGGTCGATGTCGCCGCCGCCGGTCAGGCAGAGCCCGTCGAACTCTTCGGGCGACACATCGCCCGGCATGACCGCGATCGGCTCCGCGCCTGCGCGACGGATGGCGGCAAGGTACTGCTCGCGCGCCACCGCGTTCCGCGCTGAAGTACTGCCCGACAAGGTCACGGCGATACGCGGTCCCATCACGCCCATGGTATTCGGTTTAGTCGCCAGTTTTCGGTCTAGTGGCTCAGGCTGGCGCGATCGATGAGCTCCACGAGGACACCGTTCGCGGCACGTGGATGAAGGAATGCGACGAGACCTTCGACGCCGCGGCGCGGTCTGTGATCGACGAGCTCGACGCCCTCGGCAGCCAGGCGAACGAGCGTGCCCGCGAGGTCGTCAACGACGAAGCAGAGGTGGTGCAGCGTCGGGCGGCCGCGCTCGACGACGAAGCGAGCGACACCGGACTCCGTGTCGGTCGGCTCGAGCAGCTCGATCCGAGTGCTGCCCTGCGTCGCGAATGCGACGCGCACGCGCTGGTCCGCGATCAGGCGCGGCTCGTCGACGCGATATCCGAGCAGGTCGCGATAGAAGGGGATGGCTTCCGCGAGCGACGGCACCGCGACGGCGATGTGGTGGAGCTCGCCGGCGCCGATCCCTTTCATGCGCGCGGCGGGTGGTATTCGCCGAAGACCGAGCGCAGGTCGTTGCAGATCTCG
This sequence comes from Chloroflexota bacterium, assembly GCA_040003565.1. Taxonomy (GTDB): domain Bacteria; phylum Chloroflexota; class Limnocylindria; order P2-11E; family P2-11E; genus CF-39. Next base: position 8,613 of record JBDUCG010000049.1, read on the forward strand.
CCCAGCGTCACGCCTGACTCGACCGCGGCGATGATCGGCGGCACGAGATTCGCGCTCCCGCGCGCGGCGGTGAGCAAGTCCGCACGCGCGCGCTCGGCCGCCGCGCGGTCGCGGCTCGCGCGCGCCGCCTTCAGGCGCTCCGCCCGACCACGGACGAGCCCGTCGTCGACACGCTGGAGCGGCGGCACGCTCTCGTCCCCCTCGGTGCGGTACGCATTGACGCCGACGATCACGCTCTCGCCGCTCTCGACGGCCTGCTGGTACGCATAGGCGGACTCCTCGATCTCGCGCATCTGGTAGCCCTTCTCGATGGCCGCGAGCGCGCCGCCCATGGCGCCGATCTTGTCGAGCTCGGCGTGGACGCGGCGCTCGATGTCCGCGGTGAGCGCTTCGATGGCGTACGACCCGCCCAGAGGATCGATCGTGTCCGTGGCGCCCGTCTCCTCGGCGATGATCTGCTGCGTCCGCAGCGCAAGGCGCGCGGACTCCTCGCTCGGCAGCGCGAGCGCTTCGTCGTACGCGTTCGTGTGCAGCGACTGCGTGCCGCCGAGCACCGCCGCGAGCGCTTCGATCGCGGTGCGCACGATGTTGTTGAGCGGCTGCTGCGCGGTCAGCGTCGACCCCATCGTCTGCGTGTGGAAACGGAGCGCGAGCGCGTCGGCGCGCGTCGCGCCGAAACGGTCGCGCATCACGTCGGCCCAGATGCGGCGCGCGGCGCGGAACTTCGCGACCTCCTCGAGCAGCGTCGAATGCGCGGCGAAGAAGAACGAGAGCTGCGGCGCGAATGCGTCAACGCTGAGGCCGGCCTTCACGGCACCCTCCACGTATTCGATCGCGTCGGCGAAGGTGAACGCGAGCTCCTGCACGGAGTTCGAGCCGGCCTCGCGGATGTGATAGCCGCTGATCGAGATCGGGTTCCAGCGCGGCATTTCGGCGGCGCAGTACGCGATGAGGTCGGTGACGAGGCGCAGTGACGGACGCGGCGGATAGATATACGTGCCGCGGGCGATGTACTCCTTCAGGATGTCGTTCTGCGTGGTGCCGCCGATGCGCGCGAGCGGCACGCCCTGCTTCTTCGCGACCGCGGCGTACATCGCGAGCAGGATCGCCGCGGTCGCGTTGATGGTCATCGAGGTCGTCACTTTGTCGAGCGGGATGCCCGCGAAGAGCTGCTCGAGATCATCGAGCGTGGAGATCGACACGCCGACCTTCCCCACCTCGCCCGCGACCTGCGGATCGTCCGCGTCGTAGCCCATCTG
>JBDUCG010000278.1:0-2932 GCA_040003565.1 Chloroflexota bacterium
ATGACGGAACGGGGCCAGTTTCTCCTGTCGCTTGACAGACGGAGAAGATCTGTGCGTATTCCGGCCCATCGTGAACGGTCATTCCGGGCCAACGTGAACACCCCTTCCGACCGATGGTGAACACCGATTCCGGTCATCATGAACGCCGATTCCGGCCATGATGAACACGGATTCCGGTGATCGTGAACACCGGTTCCGGTCAAGCTGAACGCTCGTCGGTAGCGGAGCACTCCTGGATCTTTTCTCCTACAAGGAAGGTCCTGGATGGCAGCCTCGAGGCTACTGATGCGACGACTCCGCGAACTACTTCGGCTCAAATACGATGCCGGTCTCAGCCACCGTGCGATTGCGCAGGCGTGTGCCCTGGGCTTGGGCACGGTGACGACCTACTTGCAGCGGGCGACGGCGGCGGGCCTGACGTGGCCGCTGCCAGACGACCTCGATGACGCCGCGCTGGAGGCGCGGGTCTTTGCGCGGCCGGTGGCGGCCCGCGTGCGGGTCGTGCCGGAGTGGGCGCCGCTGCATCAGGAGCTGAAGAAGCCTGGCGTGACGCTGGCGCTCTTGTGGCAGGAGTATCGCGCGCAGGCGCCGGACGGCTACGCCTACAGCCAGTTTTGTGAGCGGTACCGCCGGTGGGCGCGGACCCTCAAACCCTCGATGCGGCAGGTGCATCGCGCCGGCGAGAAGCTGTTTGTCGATTTCTCCGGCAAGCGGCCGCACCTGGTCGATCCGACGACGGGGGAAGAGATCGCGGTCGAACTCTTTGTCGGCGTGCTCGGCGCCAGCAGTTTGATCTACGCCGAGGCCACGCGGCGCCAGGACCTGCCGTCGTGGATCGGCGCGCACGTCCGCATGCTGGACTACTTCCAGGGCAGTGCGGCGATCTGGGTCCCGGACAATTTGAAGAGCGGCGTCACGACGGCGAGCCGCTACGAACCGGAAGTGAACCGCACGTACGCCGACCTCGCGCGCCACTATGGCGCCGTGGTGATTCCCGCCCGCGTCGCCACGCCGACCGACAAACCCAAAGTCGAAGTGAGTGTCCAGATCGTCCAGCGCTGGATCCTGGCGGTGCTGCGCCACCGCACGTTTTTCACGCTCGCCGATCTGAACGCCGCGATTGCCGAGCAGGTCGACGCGATCAACGAACGCCCGATGCGCATCACGGGCATCAGTCGGCGGGCGCTCTTTACGCAACTCGATCGGCCTGCGCTCGTGCCGTTGCCGCGGACACGCTACGAGCTGGCCGAGTGGAAGCCGTGTCGCGTCAACATCGATTACCACGTCGAGGTCGATCACAACTTCTACAGCGTGCCCTCGCCGCTCGTGCACGCACGGGTCGAAGCGCGTTTCACGCAGGCGACCGTGGAACTCCTCTTCAAGGGGCGGTGCGTCGCGACGCATCTGCGGCTCACCGGCCGGGGTCGATTTGCCACGCAGGTGGCGCACATGCCGCGCGCGCATCGCGCGCACGCGGAATGGACGCCGTCGCGCCTGATCGCGTGGGCCGAGCAGACCGGCCCGGCGACCGGCCGGCTCGTGGCGGGCATCCTCGAGCGCCGCCCGCATCCCGAACAGGGCTACCGCGCCTGCCTCGGCCTGATGCGACTCGGTCGACTGCACGGGGCCGATCGTCTGGACGCGGCCTGTGCGCGGGCGGAGCGATTGCGCTCCTATCGCTTTCGCACCGTCGAACAGATTCTCATCAACCAGCAGGACCGGTTGCCGCTCGAGGAGCCGGTCCCTGCACGTCCGGCGCTGTCGCACGAGAATGTGCGCGGTGCCACCTACTACGAGGAGGCTTATGCTGACACACCCGACGATCGAGAAACTCCACACCCTGCGGCTGATGGCGATGGCCGCGGCCTTTGAGCAGCAACGCAGCTCGAGCCCGCACGCCGAGCTGAGTTTTGACGACCGCTTCGGCCTGCTGGTCGATACGGAATGGACCGCGCGCGAGCACCGGCGCCTCACGCAACGCTTGCGACACGCGAAGCTGCGCTATCCCGCCTCGATCGAGGATGTGGATTTCAGCACGCCGCGCGGCCTGAACCGCGAGGTGGTCCTCGGCCTCGGCACGGGCGCATGGATTCGTGAGCATCACAACCTCCTGATCACGGGCCCGACGGGGATCGGGAAATCCTGGCTGGCATCGGCCTTCGTCCAGAGTGCGTGCCGCCACGGCTTCACCGCGACCTACATGCGGGCGCCCCGATTACTCCACGAGCTCGCGGTCAGTCGCGGTGACGGATCGTATCGGCGGCTCCTGGCCAAACTCGCGAAGCTCGATCTGCTGGCGATTGATGATTGGCTGCTGGCGCCACTGAGCGACGCCGAGCGGCGAGACTTGCTGGAGGTGATCGAAGATCGAAGCGAACGGACGTCGACGCTCATTGCGAGCCAGCTCCCGCCGACCGCGTGGCACGCGGCCATTGGCGACCCGTCCGTCGCCGATGCCATTCTGCGACCGCCTCATCCATCGCGCGCACCGGCTCACGCTCAAAGGGCCCACGATGCGCGACCCGGCGACGCGCCGCGCGCCGAAAGCGCCGTCGTCATGATCGCGCTCCCGTCGCGCGCGACCAATGCCACGACGACACGCCCGTGGACCGTGACGCCGGCATGGAAATCGCCCAGAACGCGATTCCCACACCGGCTTGGACGGCGCGAAGAACGCGCCGCCCACAACGGCCCACCGGCCATTTCGACTCGGTGAACGAAAAGACACGTAAGATGACGTCACGAACGACTAACGGGAGGCTCCTGACAATCGCTGCCGCCGTCGCTTCGCTCCGATAAGTGATCGGCTTGCCCGGAATCGGCGATCACGATGCCCGGAATGGGCGCTCATGATGGCCGGAATACACAATCTGTGCGCTTGACGAGGGGAGGGCTGATAGGTGTTAGGCGTCGTGCCGCGATGCGCGTATCA
>JBDUCG010000279.1:0-2932 GCA_040003565.1 Chloroflexota bacterium
ATCGTGCCACCCGGACGCACCACCCGGGCCATCTCGGCTACTGCCACGGCCGGGCGTTCGAGGTATTCGATCACGGAGAAACAGGTGACGAGGTCGAACGAAGCATCGGGGAACGGAAGGGACTCGGCGTACCCGCGTACGACATGTGGATCGATCGGATCCGGCCAGAATGGCTCGACGCCGTGGGCATCGAGGCCATCTGCGCGCGCGAGGCTGACCAGGTATCCGCGTCCCGCGCCGACATCGAGCAACCTCGCCCCAGAGCGTCGATCGGGCAGGGAACGGTAGAAGGCACCGAGAACACGGTCCCAGAACGCGAGCATGCCCGGCTCGTAGCTGCCCGCCCGGAACGTCTGGTTGGGATCGCCGCTCACGCGTTCCAGAGCGAACGGATCGCCTCTATCACCCAGGCGACGTCCTCCGCGCTCATGCCTGGATAGATAGGAAGGCTGAGCACCTCGGAAAACGCGAGGTCGGCGACGGGGAAGGGGCCTGGCGCGGTCTTGCGGAAGAGCGAGAACTGATGCAGCGGGATGAAATGCACGCTCGTGCCAATGCCGTTCTCGCGCAGTCGCTCATGCGCCTGGTCGCGCGTGAAGCCGCAACGCGTGGCGTCGAAGCGGACCAGGTACAGGTGCCAGGCGTGCGTCGCGCGTGGACCCGCGACAGGGAGCGCCAACCCGGGAAGGTCCACCAGGCCTCGCGTGAACGCTTCGGCGATCTCGGTCCGTCGCGCCGTGTGCGCGTCGAGCTTGCGCAGCTGTTCGATCCCGATCGCGGCGGCGAGATCGGTCATGTTGTATTTGAAGCCTGGTGCCGTGACGTCGTAACGCCACGTGCCGCCCTTGCCGTACCGGCCCCACGCGTCGGCATCCATCCCGTGCAGGCTGAGGACGCGGATCTTCTTCCGTAGTGCCGCGTCGTCCGCGACCAGCATCCCGCCGTCACCGGTGGCGAGCGTCTTCGTCGCGTAGAAGCTGAAGACGGTGATGTCGCCGAGCGTCCCGATGAGGCGGCCGTCGTAGCGGGTCGGCAGCGCATGCGCGGCGTCCTCGACCACTTTCAGGTCGTGCCGCCTCGCGAGATCGAGGAGCGGATCCATGTCGCAGGCGGTGCCGGCGATGTGAACGGGCACGATCGCCTTCGTCCGCGGCGTGATCGCCGCCCTCGCGGTCTCGGCAGTCAGCGTCAGCGTTCGTGGGTCGACGTCGACGAGGACGGGGGTCGCACCGACGTGCATCACGCTGATGGCCGTGCTCGCGAACGTATAGGTCGGCACGATGACCTCGTCGCCGGGGCCGAGACCCAGGGCCGCGAACGCCAGGTGGAGCCCGGCGGTGCCCGAGCTGAGCGCGACCGCCTCCGGAACGCCAAGGTACCGCGCGAATTCCTGCTCGAAGCGCTTGGTCTTCGGTCCCAGCGTGATCCAGCCGCTGCGGATGGTGTCGGCGACCGCGTCGATCTCCTCTTGACCGAGCGCTGGTCGCGCGAACGGCACCTCGCGTGGCGTGGTCAATAGCTGCCTCGCGCGCCCAGCACCGCCGACGCCGTCCGCAGCAGGATCGAGAGGTCCAGGCCGGGCGATAGGCGACGAACGTATTCGGCATCGAGCGCGACCTTCTGCGGCAGCGCGAGGTTCTCGCGGCCGTGGATCTGCGCGAGACCGGTGAGGCCGGGACGAACGCGCAGCACACCTGCCTCACGCCGCATCGCGGTGAGGTCGGTCTGCGTGTACAGGGCTGGGCGCGGGCCGATGAGGCTCATGTCTCCCCCGACGATATTCAGGAGCTGCGGCAGCTCGTCGAGACTGTACCGTCGCAGGAAGCGTCCGAGCGGAGACGGATCTAGGCCGGTCGAGCGCAGCTCGGACTTCGCGACCTGCGGTGTGTTCACCGGAAGCGAGCGGAACTTCCACATGCCGAACTCTTCGCCATGGATACCGATGCGCCGCTGTTTCAGAAGCACCGGCAGCCCGCTCTCGGCAACGATGGCCCCAGCGATGAGCGCCATCGGGATCGCGGCGATCGCGAGCGCGAGCACTCCGGCGACGACATCGAAGCTCCGCTTCCACGCCGGGCGGATCTCAGATCCGTCCATCGGACCTCAGCCACGCGACCTCGCGGCGGACCCCTTCGTCCAGCTCCACCGCGTGGCCCTTCGCGCGTTCCAGGGCGTTGTCCCCGTCGCACGGCACGTCCCGGAGCGCGACGCTGGCCGCGCCGAGCACGCGTGCCGCACGATGCATCCCGGCCACATCGGCCGTGGCGCGGCCGGCCCGGAGCCCCGCGCGCGCGATCGCGGCCGGCACGGGCAGGCGTGCCGCCCGGCGGCCGACGGCCCGCTCGACGGCGCTCAACACGTCGCTGAATCGGTGGACCTCGAGATCGTGCACAGCTTCAGTGCGCAGCCCGACGCTCGCCCCGGTCTCGATCTCGGACGCGATGATCGCCCCGAGCGAACCGGCGTACAGCAGACACTTGCGGTGCCGCAGATCCCCGATCGCGATGAATCGGCCTCGCGCGACCGCACCGATGAGCGTCGCCATGCTGCCGCGATCGTATTCACCGTAGAGCGAGGCAGCGCGCAGGATCCAGACGGCGAACCGTCCGGCGCCGTCTTCTGTCAGACGTCGCTCAGCCTCGCGCTTGCTCGCGACGTAATACTCGCCCGGACGGTCGTCCTGCTGCTCCGGGCGGCCCATCGTGCTCACGAAGACGAACCGCTGGACACGGCGTCGTGCCGCCTCGGCCGCGAGGACGCGCGTCGTCTCGACGTTCGCGCTCTCGTAGGCCGCGCGGTCGAGCTCACCGGAACGAGGGGTGAGCGCGGCGCAATGAACGACCGCGTCGAAGGGCGGAAGGCCCGCGACGGCCGACGCATCCCGGAGATCAGCGGTCGCCCATCCGGCGCGTGGCTCGCGCGACACCGGAAC
>JBDUCG010000280.1:0-2926 GCA_040003565.1 Chloroflexota bacterium
TGCCACTTCGCGCGGCCCTCGCGATCCGACGGCCATTCCGCGTCGCCGTCGTCGACAAGCAGCACGAACTGTCCGGCCCAGTGCGGCGTGGGGTACGCGCCGTCGTTGCGGTCGATGTTCACGCCGGACACGACACCGGCGTACGTGAAGCGCAGCCACCACTCGTCGCCGTACCACTCGCTGAGCTCGAGCGGCTGGCCGGTCTGGAAACCTGGCGTCCGGTATTTGTCGGGCCGGCGATTCGCGGTCTCCGGTCGCATGTCGCCGCGCTGTGGATCCTCAACGATGACCTGGTCGATCTTGTTCGCGGGATCGTCGTAAAAGGTCCCGAACGCGCCGGTGAATCCGACGAGCAGTGGGTCGTGCTGGCCCGCCAGCGAGATCACGTGCACGGGCTTCCCGCTGCGCACGAGCCAGTAGACCGCGGACTTCGTCGCCTCCTCACGCGTCGTGAAACGGTAGTAGTGGTAGTTGTTGTTGGGATCGAGGCGCTTCTGCATCGTCGCGATCGCCACCGGATCGAGCCCGGGGTCGCGGCTCTTGTTGTAGGACTTCCCCGCCGTGAGGATCTGCTCGGCGGTCATCGCGTCCTGCTTCGCGGTGTAGTTCTGCACGATTCGGATGCTCGCGGCCGCGCACGCGAGCGGATCGCCGGTCGGATTCTCGAACTCGGTGAACCACTTCACGTCGGTGAGCTTGTCGCCCATCGTCTTGAACTTCTGGTCGTAACGGAACACTTCGCGCCCGACCGTGAGAGACAGCGTCGCGACGTAGCTCGTCGTGCCACGCAGCAGCCCCTGGCAGCTGAGCGCGCCTTTCAGACCGGACGGGTCGAGGGTCGTGGCGCAGGCGAAGCCCGGATCGGGCGTGAGCTGGAGCGCGGCCTTTGTCGCCTTCTCGCTCGCCTCCCATGTCGCGAACAGCGCGCGCGCGGTCTGCGTGCAGCAGGTGTCCTGCGTGAACTTCACGTCCGGCGCCTTGACGCTCGGCGACGCAGAGGGCGGCGTGGGAGACGCGCCGGGTCCGGCCGCGGGCCCGCCGCGCAGGACGAAGCCGCCGACCGCGATGGCGAAGACCAGGCCGACCATCACGACGACCGCTTGACCGAGACGCTCCGCAGGCGTGTACACCCGTTCCGGACATAATCCTCGCACCTCGTGCAGGACATCCACCCGATCGCCCCGGTACGTCACCCACTCGTCGACAAGCGCGTCCGCGTGCCCGCCTCCAAGAGCGTCGCCAACCGGGAGCTGATCCTTTCCGCCGTCGCCCACGGGCGCTCGCGGCTGGGTCTGGGGCCACTCGACCCGGGCGCGGACGTGCGCGCCATGGCGACGGCGCTCGCCGACATGGGCTACCTCGTGAAGTGGGACGGCCAGACGATCGCGATCGAGGGCGCGGGCGATACGCAGCCTGCAAAGGACGCGGTGGTCGACGCCCAAGAGGCCGGAACGGTCGCGCGCTTCGGCACCGCCGTCGCCGCACTTGGGGCGCGAGAGGTCCACATCGACGGAGCCCCGCGCCTTCGCGCTCGTCCGCTTGCGCCGCTCGTGACCGCTCTGCGCGCGCTCGGCGCGAAGATCGACGCGGAGGCGCTGCCACTCACGATCCGCGGCCCGGTCGCCGGTGGCGAAGTGGACGTGCCCGGTCACGAGTCGAGCCAGTTCGCGTCGGCGTTGATCCTCATCGGCGCGCGCATGCGCGACGGCCTGCATCTGCGGATCTCGGGGTCACTCGTGTCGGCGCCGTTCGTCGACCTCACCGTGGCGGCCCTCGAGTCACGGGGGGTCCGCGTCGAACGGCCGTCCGGTCGCGAAGTTCTCATCGGACCGCAGAAGCTGAAAGGCCGATCGCTCGAGATCCCCGGCGACATCACCGCAGCTACGTACCCCGCGGCGGCGGCGGCGCTCCTCGGCGGTTGGGTCACGATCACCAACGCGCGCGCCCGCGTCGAAAAGGGCGGTCAGGGCGACGCGCGCTTCTTCGAGCTGATCGAGGACATGGGCTGCACCGTCCAGCGTCACGGCGACAGCGTCACCGTGCGGCGCGACGGCGCGCTCCACGGCATCGTCGCGAACGTGATGGATTGCTCAGACACCTTCCCCACCCTCGCGGTGATCGCGACGCAGGCCGACACACCCACCGAGCTGACGGGCATCGCGCACACGCGAGCGCAGGAGAGCGATCGCGTCGCCGCCGTCGCCGCCGGGATCACCGCGCTTGGCGGACGGGCGCAGGCGTTCCGCGACGCGATCCGCATCGAGCCGGCGCCGTTGCACGACGGTGTCGTCGACGCGGCCGGCGACCACCGGATCGCGATGGCGTTCTCGGTCCTGGGACTGCACGTGCCGGGCATCGCGATCAAGGGCTGGTCAGCGGTCGGGAAGACCTTCCCCGACTTCTACGAGGTCCTGAAACAGCTCTCGCGCTAGCTGAGGCCGCGGCGCGCCTGGGCGGCGCGCTCGAGGATGGCGTTCAGGGCGTTGGCGTCTCCGGCCGCGATCGCACGATCGACCTCGTCGAGGATCGCGCGCGCGCGGTCCAGCGCGGCGCGCACGTTCTCCGCGTTCGCGAGCAGCATCGCGCTGCCGAGCGCCGGCGACGTCAGGGCGAGGCGCGTGCTGTCGCCGAATCCCGGACCGCTGAAGGCCGCGAGATCGCCATCGACCGTGTCGGCACCGGTCAGCGCGAGCGCGGACGCGAACGCCAACGGCAGCGCCGACAGCACGGCGACGATGCGGTCGTGCTGCGCCGCCGAGCACACGGTCACCTCACCGCCGGCGTCGCGCGCGAGCGTTCCCGCGCGCGCCATCGCGTCGCTGTCCGAGCGGGCGGTCGGCACGACGAGGAATGGGCGCTGCTCGAGCAGTGCGGCCGACGCGGCGGCGAAACCGCTCCCGCTGCGCCCGGCCATCGGGTGAAGACC
>JBDUCG010000281.1:0-2924 GCA_040003565.1 Chloroflexota bacterium
GTGCCGATCGCGGATCTCGTCACGGCACCTCGCAAACGAGCCGCCGGTAAGTCTGTCGTGGAAAATGTCGTGAGTCAGTCAGGGACAGATGAAGAAACTCCAGTAAAGACAGGGACAAATAGAAAACTCGACGAGCTGGGTGGATCGGCATAACCCGTTTAGATGCAGCGCTTTAGTTTTTCGCAGTCAGCAGCTTGAGGACGGCTGTCTCGCCCTCGTAGGCGATCGCCCACATGACCCCGTTCGGCTCGGCCGCGCTCTTCTTGTGCCGCTCCTCGAACGCCTCGTCGCGGAAGTCGACGAGCCGCCCACCCCAGAAGCGGGACGTCTCGGGCTCCAGCATCCAGCGCGCGAAGGTCTTGTGGTCGTCGAGCGTCGGAGCGCGCAGTGACACCCCGTTCCGGCCTTCCAGCCTCGGCCCGAACACCGCTACCGCCCCATGCTTCCGAGCAGATTCACTGCTCCATGCTTCCGAGCAGGTTCACTGCTCGAGCTCTTCCGCCAGCGGCGCGTACTCGCGTTCATTCGGCCAACGTTCAACCCAGGTGTCGCGCTCCAGCTGATAGAGGTATTGGTCGACGTACGCGCCGTCGCGGTAGTAGACGCTGTGCCCGTGCCCGAACCGCACGTACCCGAGCTTCTCGAAGATGCGCTGGCGCGCGGCGTCATCAGCCGCGACGCGGTCCACCACGGCGAGGCGCAGGTTCATGAAGTCGAACGCCCAGCGATGCAGCGCCAGAAAGGCGTCCCAGCCGTAGCCCTTGCGCTGCTGCGCTGGATCGATGACGAACTGGTCGATCACGATCGTCTCGGAGCGGGGCGCGCCGTCGAAGTGGACGCGGATATAGCCGACGAGCGTCCCGGTGGCCTCGATGGACCACAGCACCGAGGTCTTGTCCTTGGCCTGCTCGGTCCAGCGCTCTTTCCACGTCGCGGTCGCCGCGGGCTCGTGCCATCGGCCGATCGGTCCGGCGCGGCGCACGCGCATGTCCGCCGCCCAGCGCCGGTGCGCCTCGAGGTCCGCTTCCGCCGGCACGCGCAACGCCGTGCTCTTGCCGCGCACCGTTCCACCGAACATGCCCGCAGTCTACGAAGGTGTGGCGCTGCCGCGAACTTGCGGCCGGTGCCCGCGCGACGCTGTCGGTAGCCGATGAGACGAAGCCGTATCGCGCGGTCATCGCAACGGACGAAGCGCTCCTCCGCGACATCTCATGACCTGGCACTACGGTCGTGGCGACTACGGCAGCAGAACCAGGGCGTCTCCATGAGGACCGCGATCCCGCGGCTAGCCCGCTGCGGGCAGGTGGATCGCGAACTCGGCGCCGCCATCGGGTCTGTTCCGCGCGTCGATCGAGCCGCCGTGCGCTTGGGCGATGGCCTGCGCGATCGCGAGCCCGAGGCCCGCGCCGTCGCGGAACGTCGCGTTGTCGCCGCGCCAGAATCGTCCGAACAGCTCGCGCTCGGTCCCCGGCAGCAGTCCGCTGCCCTCATCGCGTACGCGCACCACGACCTCGCCGTGCTCCCGCGCCCCGATCACGCGCACCGTTGCGCCGCGCGGGGAATGCTTGACCGCATTGTCGAGAACGTTGATGAAGAGCTGCGACAGCCGATCGGCATCGCCCACCACGGCGAGCGGCTCGGCCTGCACGAGGAACGACACGCCGGCCCCCTTGGCCTGCACGTCGAGCGCAGCGACCGCCCCATCAAGCAACTCTGACGCCGGCACGGTGTCATGTGCAAGGCGCTGGACGCCGGCTTCGAGCTTCGCGACCTGGAGCAGCCCCTCGACCATCCGCACGAGCCGCCTGGACTCGCGCTGGATGATCTCCGCCGCGCGCTCGACGCCCTCGCCGCGCGCCTCGCCCTCGGCGATCGCCTGCGCGAAGCCGTGGATCGAGGTCAGCGGCGTGCGCAGCTCGTGCGAGATGTCGGCGAGGAATGATTGCTCGCTCGCGCGGGCGCGCTGGATCTCACCGGCCATCTCGTTGAATGCGCCGCCAAGCTGGCGTACCTCCGTCGGACCGCCGAGCGGCACGCGGGCCTCGTGATCGGATGCGAACGCGCGGACTCCGGCGTTCAACTTGCGCAACGGACTCGTGATCGTCCGCGCGAGCAGCCCGGCGACCACGAGCGCGAAGCCGGCGGCGATGATGCCGGCGATCACCAGCGCGGCGAGCAGCGCGCGGACCACGTCGGCGTACACGGCGCGCGGCCGCGCGACGACGATGAACCCCTGGCCGCCGGCACCGAGCGCGGAGGTGCGGAGTAGCTGCTGCACGAAGATCCAGGCCTCGCCATTCTGATCGGTGAACTCGCCGATCCCCGCGCTGTCGGCGAGGGGGAACTTCGTGTTCTGCAGCGTGTTGCCGCTGTCGATCAGCACCCGGCGTTGCGCGTTGTTGGGCTGCAGGTTCGTGCCCGGGCTGACGATGAGCACGCGGGCGTTCGCGGCCTGCGCCTGCTCGATCACCTCGGCGATCGCCTCGCGCGGTTGCGTCCCATTGCGCACCGCGGTCTGGATCGCGGTCTGGAACGGTGCAGCGAGCTCCTGGAGCCGGATGCGGGTGACGTCGTTCTCGTACTTGAACAGGAGGCCGCCGATGGCCAGGCCCGCGACCAGCAGGCCGATGGCGACGATCGCAAGGTACGACAGGAACAGCCGGCTCGCGATGCTCCGCGGCAATGTCAGGCCGGCGGGACGAGCTTGTATCCCACGCCCCACACCGTCTCGATCTTCGCCGTCGCACCGCTCAGCTTGTCGCGCAGCTGCTTCACGTGGACGTCGACTGTGCGCGTCTCACCCGGGTACGCGAAGCCCCACACGTTCTCCAGCAGCTTGTCCCGCGTGAGCACGATCCCCGGCTGGCGGCAGAACGCCTCGAGCAGCTCGAACTCCTTCGCGCGGAGGGTCACTGCCGTGTCGC
>JBDUCG010000282.1:0-2914 GCA_040003565.1 Chloroflexota bacterium
CGTCGTAGAGCGAGTAGCTGAATGCGGAGCGGATGAGCCGCAGCTCGCCGATCGCGCCTTCGTCGACGAGCTGCTTTGCACGCTTCGTCTGAGGGTTGTGCCGGTACATGAACGCCTCGCTCAACAGCCGGCCGGCGCGTTCGGCCGCGTCGAAAGCAGCTTCGACCTCGCTGGTGTGGCGCGAGAGCGGCTTTTCGCAGAGCACGTGCTTACCCGCGTTCAGGGCTTTGATCGCCCACTCGCAGTGCATGGCGTTCGGGAGCGAAACATAGACCGCCTCGACCTCCGGATCGGCCAGCAACGCGTCATAAGAGCCGTACGCGCGCTCGATCTCCCAGGTCCTCGCGTACTCCTTGGCGCGCGCTTGATCGCGGCTCGCGACCGCGACGAGCTCGACGTTCGGCGACGCGTGTGCTCCCGGAATCACCTTCCGGTTGATATTGGCCGTCGACAAGATCCCCCACTTGACTGCGTTCCTCCTCATCTCCTATCCCGCTACGGCAGCGCCGCCGGACTGCGGATGGTCGTGTACCAAACGCCGACGGCGAGGACGATGAGCAGCGCGGCGAGCGCGAGGTACTGCATGGACTGTCCGCGGCGGACGATCACCAGGAGCAGTAGCACCGCCGCTCCGGCGACGAGCGTGAGGTCGAGGATGAGGAAGAGCCCGAGCGCGTTCAAATGACGTTGTGCTCCTTGATGAGGTCGCCGCGCCGGAACCGATCGTACGCGAGCGGTGTGACATCGAACGAGGTGCGGCCATCCACAATGAGCTCCGCGATCGCCTCACCGGTAGCCGGCGCGTGCATGATCCCGTGGCCGGAGAAGCCTGCGGCGCAAAGGAAGCCACCGAGGCCCGGGACGGCGCCGATGATCGGGTGCTTGTCCGGAGTGTCCTCGTAGAAGCCGGCCCAGCCGGTCTTCACCTTCGCGCGCTCCAGGATCGGCAGCCGGTAGAGCGCGCGCTCGACGAGGGTCGGAAGGAAGTCCCAGTTCACGCTGGCGTCGAAGCCCGGGCCATCCGTCGGATCGGCCATGCCCATGAGCACGCCACCCGATTCGCGGTGGAAGTACAGCGTGCTCGCGAACTCGACCGTGAGCGGGAAGTCACGATCGAGGCCCAGCACCGGATCGGTCACGAAGATCTGACGCCGCAGGGGCCGGATCGGAAGGTCGAGCCCGGCGAGCCGTCCGACATCCGCGCCCCACGCGCCGGCGGCGTTCACGACCGTCGCGCATGCGATGTCGCCTTTCGCGGTCTGGACCGCGGTCACGCGGTCGCCCTCGCGCGTGATGCCGATCGCCGGCTCGTGCTCTCGAAAGGTCACGCCCTTCTCTCGCGCGCGTGCGACGTACCCATTGAGCAGGCTCGTCGGATCGCAGTAGCCGTCACGCGCGCAGAACGTCGCGAAGCGAAGGTCGTCGACGCGAAGCTCGGGGAACAGCTGATGGACGCCCGCCGCATCGAGGCGCTCCGCAGGCACGCCAAGCCGCTTCCACATCGCGAGCGACGCCTCGAACGGGCCGACGTCGCGCTCTTCGGTGATCAGGAAGAGGTATCCGACCTGGCGGAGGTGGGGATCGACGCCCATCTCCTCCTCGAAGCGCTCGAGCCGCGGGAGCGAGCGGAGTGATAAGCGGACGTTGATCTCGGTGGAGAACTGAAGGCGGACGCCGCCGGCGTTGCGGGTCGTCGATCCGCTGCCGAGCTGCTCGCGCTCGAGCACGACCACGTCGCGAACGCCGCGCGCGGCGAGGTGGTACGCGATGGACGCTCCGACGATCCCGCCACCGACGATGACGACCTCAGCGCGCTCCACGCCGGGCGCGAGATCCTCCTAGGACTGCTCCGGCGGAACCGCCGCCGGAGCGACACGGACCATCGCGAGCATGGCCTTGTACATCTCGAGGTAGTCGCGCGACGCATACGCGACCGCTCGCGGCCCGCTGCGTCGCGTCGCGGGGATGAGCTCGGCCATGTCGGCCATCGACGAGGTGAGGAAGACGAGCTCGATCTCGTTGCTGCCCTTCGGCACGAGCGGCTTGATCCGGTTCGCCACTTCGACGGCTCGCGCCGCGCCCTCGCGCAGCGCCTCGCGCACCCGGCTGGGGTGGATCATCTTCGCCGAGAAGCGCCCCGTCGCGTCCTTCGTCTTCACCGTCACGACTTCGGGTACCAGCGCCCGGGCCTCGCGGCACGGCGCGTCGTCACCTGAGACGAGGGACACGGTCACGCCGAAGTAGCCAGCGAGGTATGCGTTGAGCGTCGTCTCGCCCACCGACTTGCCATTCAAACGACATTCGTAGATGGCGCGACTCGCGTAGGTGTGGTCAAGCACCGCCTTCGGGTGTCCTGCGCGGCCGTGATAACCGATGAAGAAGCAGGTGTCGTATCCGCCGTCGATCCCCTGCCCCATGCTCCACGGCTTCGCGGTGCCGACGACGAGATCGGCGCGCGGATCGAGATCGTCCGCGAAGATGTTGTGCATCGCACCGTGCGAGTCGTTCACGCAGATCTTTCGCGCGCCACCGCTCGCGGCGCCGTCGATGCACGCGTTCGCCTCTTCGGCCATCCACTTTCGCGCGCGCTCGTACTCGATGCCCTGCATCATCACCTGGGAGTACGCCGCGACGCCGCCGAGTCCTTCCATGTCGATAGAGATCCACACACTCGTGGCGGCACGCTTGGGCACGGACGCGATGGTAGGAGTTCTGTGCCGACGGCGGGACTCGAACCCGCACCCGCTTACGCGGACCGCCTCCTGAAGACGGCGCCTCAGCCAATTGGGCTACGTCGGCGAAGACCCAATTCTACGGTGGCATTGAGGTCAGCGGCGCGTGGTCCTCACATACCAGTCCTCGGCGTTCCAGAAGCGCTCTCGTGGATCGCTGATCGGCACGATCTTGAGGCCCT
>JBDUCG010000283.1:0-2913 GCA_040003565.1 Chloroflexota bacterium
ATCGAGGCCATTGTGGAAGCCGCCCCAGCGTGCGCCGAAGCCCGACGTGATCGCACCACGGAGCGGCCAGAGCGGCAGCTTCCCGCCGGTGTAGACACCGAGCCCCGAGCGTGCCGCAGCCTGCGCCGCGAGCTGCTCGTACTGCGCCTCGGCGTCCAGGAGCAGCTTATTGAGGTTGGCGGTCTCCTGGTTCTGCCGTCCCGCTGCTCCGAGCTGCTGGCTGCGCGCCGCCGCAGACTCGTCGCGTGCCCCGGCCTGGCTCGCGATCGCGCCCTGCGCGTCCTTGAGGAGCTGGTCGTAGCGGGCCTTCTGTTTTCCGAGCGCATCGCGCTGTTGGGTGATCTGGTCCTGCAGCCCGGTGATCTCGGCCGCCTTGTCCTGGCCGAGAGCGATCTTCGTCGTGGTCTCGTCGCGCATACCGCGGATCTCGTTGGCCAGCTGCACATCCTGCCGATTGATGATCACCATCGCCTGCACCCGGCTGGCGAATTCGCCGAGCGACGCGGACGAGAGGAGCATCTCGAGCGGGCTGATCTGCGCCTGGACGTATGTCGTGCGCAGATGCTTGGCGTAGAGCTCTTCACGCTGCGCAGTGAGCGACTGCACGAGGGCCTTGGTCTCGTTCAATTGGAAGCTGACGAGCTGCAGCTGCTCTTCGGCGATCTGGATCTCGAAGCCGAGCTGCTCGGCCTGCGACTGCGCCGCGTCGGCCTTCGCCTGCAGGTCCACGATCGCCGCGTTCGAGTTGTTGACCGCCGCCTGGAACTGGTCGGCGGCCTGGCGGTACCGCTCAGTGTTCTGGCGGGAGATCGCGACTGCGCGCTCGAGCTCCTGCTTGCGCCGGAACGCGTCCGTCAGGGGGTCGTCCGCGGATGCCGGAATGACCTGTCCAAGGAACAGGGCAAGGCCCGCCACCACGACGATCATCGTGCGAAGCGACGCCATCCTCTTGTTCCCACCTCCCCGGCGTGTCCGGGGAGTTCCCATTCCGGACGCATGCTCCCAACGCGACCTAGCTCCGGTCAAGCGTGTGCCCCTTTGGCGAGCTGCGAGCGGACCGACAGGGACGCGCCGGCGCCGCCGACGAAGAGTGCGAACCCGAGGATGCCGAACCCGAGCTTCAGCACGAAATTGACGCCGAGCGAGACCGGGAGGATGTCGAGGAACCCGATCATCGCGGTCGTCACCGGGCCGGAGGCGGCGGCCAGGACAGCAAGCGCGACGATCGCGCCGAAGGTCCCGACCAGCATCCCCTCGAGGATGAACGGCCAGCTCACGAACCAGTCGGTCGCGCCGACCAGCTGCATGATCTCGATCTCGTCGCGGCGCGCGTGTACCGCGATGCGGATGGTGTTCACGATGACGAACAGAGCGACGAACAACATCATCGCCAGGACCGCGAGGCCCCCGATCGAGAGGACCCGTGTGATCGTGAGCAGCTTCTCGACGACGGTCGGATTGTCGATCACGTCGGTCACCACGCCGTGGCCGAGCTCCTCTTTGAGCGAGCCTGCGAGCCGGCCGGTCTCCTGCGCGTTCGCGAGCTTGATCTCGAGCGATGCCGGCAACGGGTTCGCGCCGATGTCGACGAGGGTAAAGTCATCCTTGCGCTGCGCGAGCGCGGCGAGCCGCTCGAGCGCCTGCTGCTTGCTGACGAAGTCGACGCGCGAGACCGCGGGGTCCTTCTCGATCCGGGCCTTGAGCGCGAGGATGTCCGATGGCCGTGCTCCGTCGTCGAGGTACAGCACCAGCTCCACCTTGGATTCGAGCGCGGACACGGCGGCCTGCAGACCGCGGTCGGTGACGATGAAGAACGCGAAGAGCAGGAGCATCAGCGAGACGGTCAGCGTCGCCGCGATGCTCATCACCGGGTTGCGCCAGAACCCCTGCCAGGCCGTGGTGAGGACGTAGCCGATGCGCCTCATGCGGCGTACAACCCCTCGCGCTCGTCCCGGACGACGCTGCCGTGGTCGAGGTGGATCACGCGCCGGCGTAGTGCATTGACGATCTCGGCGTTGTGCGTGGCCATGATCAGGGTCGTCCCCAGCTCTTGCACCCGAAGGAGCAGCTTGATGATCTCCCAGCTCGTGACGGGATCGAGGTTCCCGGTCGGCTCGTCGGCGATGAGCACACGCGGACGGTTCACGAGCGCGCGCGCGATCGCGACCCGCTGCTGCTCGCCGCCGGAGAGCTCCCGGGGGAAATGGCTTCGGCGGTGCGTGAGGCCGACCAGCGCGAGCGCCCGATCGGTCTCTTCGCGCACGACCTGTCCCCCGTGGCCGGTGACGAGGAGCGCGAACGCGATGTTCTCGGTGACGGTCTTGGTGGGGAGGAGCTTGAAGTCCTGGAAGACGACCCCGACGGCGCGCCGGAGGTGCGGGATCTGCGATCGGCGGAGCCGTGCGACATCGGCGTCGTCGACGATGACCCGTCCGGTCGTCGGCAGCTCCTCGCGGATGAGCAGGCGAATGAGGGTCGACTTGCCGGCACCGGAAGATCCGACGAGGAACGCGAAATCCCCCTGGTCGATGGTCAGATCGACGTCCTCCAGCGCGGCAGTGCCGTTCGGGTACCGCTTACTGACGTCCTCCAGGCGGATCAAACCGGCAGGTCCCTCTCCTCAAAGCGTCCGGTGTGCGTCCTACGCGACGCCCGACATGGACCGTAACGGCCCGTGCGGCGCCGGCGCAACGGGTTTTGGTGGCACATTCGTACTGTCCCAGCCCGGTCCTGTCGAAAACGTACGCGTCGCGGACGGTGGGCGTAACGACACGGAGGCCGCCGTTCGGCCGGCCCGGCCTAGCTGTTCTGGAGTCCGAGCCCGGGCTGGGACGGTCGGGTCATCGCGAACGTTGCGATCGACGCGATCTTGGCCTCGCTGGTGGCCATGACCTTCACACCCTGCGTCGCGCG
>JBDUCG010000050.1:0-9745 GCA_040003565.1 Chloroflexota bacterium
GGCACGAGGCCGATCTTGCGGCCCACGGCCAGCGCCGGGTCGTTCGGGTCGAGGTACATGCCGGTGATCGCCTTGCCGAAGACCTCGTTGCTGTTGATCTGGGTGACCTCGAACACGGCGTAGCCGAGGACGTCCGCGTACTGCGTCACGCCACCGCTGACCACCGCGACCTCAAGCGTCACCTCGAGGAGATGGGTCACACGCTTGTTCGTGACGTCATCGAGGCCCGTCATGCGCACATAGCCTTTGTAGATCTCGTCGGAGCGCGCGAGGAACGTCTGCACGTTGAAGGTGTGGTTCTCACCTGGGTCGACGCTGCCAACGCTCGAGCTCGCGAAGTTCCCGTCGATACCGCAGACGAGGACTTCGGGCGGCAGGATGCTCTGACTCGTTGACGTCGGACACTTCGCCCACGAGAGCGTGAGCAGGTTGCTGCCCGTCCACTTCGTCGAGCCGCTGCTGGCGGTCGTCGTGCGGATGACATAGTCGGCCTGGACGCCGGGGCTGGCGATCGACTCGTACGCGTCGGAGGACGCGAGGCTGAAGTCCCGGGCCTGGCCGCCCACGTTGATGTTCACGAGCGTGTCGTGGATGCGGCTGGTGTACGGCGCGCTCGAGGTCCCGCGGAGCCACGCCTGGTAGATGCCCTTGTCGCAGCCCAAGGTCGTGATCGTCCGCCAGGTCTGGGTATATGTCGACTGGCCGCCCGGTGTCGGGTTCGCACTGAAGGCGGGCGACGCGAGCGTCGCGCACGGACCGCTCGCAGTGAGGAACGGGTTCGTCGCCGTACCGCCACCGTCGTCGGTGTTCGTGCCGTTGTCAGGGATCAGCGTGGTCGTGACCGTCGCGCCGCTCAGCTCGAACTGCGGTGAGTAGGTGTACTGGACCGTGGACGTCGCTGTCCCGTTGGTCGGGAGGTTGAGCGTGCCACTGGAGATGGTGAAGTCCGGCACGGTCTTGACCGTGCCGTCATACATCTGGAGCAGTAGCTTGTCGCCGAGGCGGAACCGGTTGTTGTAGTCGTCCACGAAGATGCCCGAGCTCGAGCCGTTGAGGACGGAGATCTGCGCGCACGGCGCGTAGTTGCCGACCTGCACGACGCAGATGTCCGGACCCGGGTAGCCCTCGTTGATCCAGGCCGACTCGTACGCCTTCAGCGTGTTCACGGTCGCCGTGGGGGAAACCATGTTGTAGGCGTCGTGCACGAGGTTGCCGCTGCCGTCGACGGTCGTGAAGTCGCGAATGTCGAGTCCGATGTAGCCGCGGAACGAGGCGTCGTTCGTCGCCTTGGCCGACTGGCCAAAGAGCACGAACTCGCGGCCTTTGGTGACCCCGTCGTACATCGCGAGATCGCAGCCGGTCACGTTGGTGCTCGTGCAACCGTAGTCCCGTCCCTCGGCCATGACGTGGTCGATGAACTGGTTGACAGCGCCGGTGCCCGGTCCCGGCGGGTTGGCCCAGCGCTGCACGACGCTCGGCAGGAACCCGGTCTTCGTCTTCGCGTAGCCGCGCGTCGTCATCTTGATCGTGTTGAGCGACGGGCTCACGATCTTGATCAAGAAGGTGGGCACGTCGACGGTGATCGCGACGCGGCAGCCGCGGCCGTTCGTCGAGACGGGCAGAATGCCGCTTGCGAGGTTCTGGTCGCTGACGGTGGGGTCGTACACCTCGCTGCCGCTGGCCGCGTAGGTGAGCGTGATGCCGAGGGGGTTGGCCTTGAGGTTGCGGTCTTGCAGCACGGCGTTGCCGGCGTTCCATCCGTCGATCACCACGCCGGTCTGCGCCCACTTGAATGCGCAGGCGAGCGCGGCCGAGTCGACCGCGTCCTGTACGTAACGGCGCTCCGAATAGAAGCGGCCGACGTCGATGCCCAGAGCCGCGAAGCCCATGAGCACCGTGAACATGAGAGCAACGAGAACGACGGTCTGTCCCGCGTCTTCGCGTGCGAAACGGATCCTCTTCTCCACCGGTGTGCCGATGGTAACGACAGGTGCATGCGCGAAGTGAGGAGCGGACATCCCGTTGTTACGCCACAGAAACTTCCCTGTCACGGCGGGAACTGTGTGGCACGCGTGATCGGCGCACAACACGCATTGGGGTAGGGCATTAGTACTGCCCCGAGAGAGGGAGACCCCTCGCTCCCATATACGCCTGCGTGCCTGCCCCCTACAAATCCTTCACCGCACGATGGGTCGTGTGGTGAGGTGGAAACGATGCGTGGCCCAAGAGTCCTCGGACTCGGAGCGATAGCACTTATCTTCTCGGCGGCGTTCGCCGCCGGCATTGCCTACGCGTTCACCGGGCAGACGACCCGCGTGTCGGTGAGCTCGGCCGGTGCTCCCGCGAGCGGATCGGTGTCGTCTGGTGTCCTTTCGGCTGATGGCCGCTATGTCGTGTTCACGTCGAGCGCGAGCAACCTCGTGACCGGCGTGGCCGGCCTGCACGTGTACCGCCACGATCGGACGACCGGGGCGACCGTGCTCGTCGACGTTGCGAAGACCGGCGGTCCGAGCCTCGGCCCGGCCGTGCAGCCGACCGTGTCCGGCGACGGCCGCTACGTCGCCTTCGGCTCGTTCGCGAACGATCTCGCCGACGGCGACACGAACACCGTCGAGGACATCTACGTCCGCGACATGCAGACCGGCACCACCGCCCTCGCGAGCGCGAGCTCGGCCGGCGTCGTCGGCAACCTCGCGAGCGGCATGAGCGGCGCGTCAGGCGCTCACGAGATCTCCGATGACGGTCGCTTCGTCGTGTTCACCTCGCTCGCGACGAACTTCGTCGCGGCGAGCAGCCTCAAGCAGCAGGTCTATGTAAAGGACATGAGCACTGGCGCGATCGTGCGCGCCTCGGTCAACGACGCCGGCGACCCCGGTGACCAGAACAGCTCGACGCCGGTCATCTCGGGCAACGGCAAGGTCGTTGCCTTCCGCTCGGAGGCGACGAACCTGTCGCCGCTGTCCAACACGACACAGGTCTTCACGCGTGACCTGGTGGCGGGCACCACGACGCTCGAGACCCCGGGCGCGGCCGCCGTCGGGCGCGCGTCCACCATGCCCGCACTCTCCTTTGACGGACGCTACCTCGCGTTCGAGTGCGCCACGGCCCTCGACCCACGCGACCTCGACAACGGCACGCTCGACGTGTACCTGCGCGACCGCACCCTGGGCACGACCGTGCTCGCGTCTCTTTCGTCCAATGCGCTCGCGGGCGCCACCAGCGCCGGTCCGTCGATCTCGGGTGACGGCCGCTGGGTCGCGTTCTTCTCGCTCGACGACAAGCTCGTCGCCGGCGACACGGGCGGTCTCTTTGACGTGTTCCTCTATGACCGCGACCACGAGACGGTCTCGCTCATCTCGCTCAACGACGCCGGACAGCAGGCGAACCAGGCGAGCTCCGGCGCGTCGGTCTCGTTCGACGGTGGCCTCGTGCTCTTCGCCACGACCGCGTCGAACCTCGTGACCTCGCCGGCCAGCACTGGCACGCAGCTGTACGTCCGCAACCTCGTGTCGAACCAGGCGCCGGTCCTGCCCGCGTTCGGCAAGGACTACCCGCTCGTCGAAGCGCAGTCGCTGCGTCTCACCTGGGACTTCAGCGACAACGACGGCTCGACGTCATGGACGGCGACCGTCGACTACGGCGACGGCGCCGGCGCGCAGGCCCTCGCGCTGAGCGCGGACAAGACGTTCGTCCTCGATCACCTGTATGCGCCGGGCGCATACGACCTGACCGTGCTGGTCACCGACGATGCCGGCGCGACCGGTTCGCTGGTGATCCACGTCGTGGACAGCAACGTCGCTCCCTCCGTCGGGCTCGTCTCGACGGTCGATCTGCCCTTCTCGCGAACGCTCGATGTCGCGGGCACCTTCACCGATCCAGGGTCGAGCGAAACGTATTCGGCGACGGTGAATTACGGCGATGGCACCGGCACGCAGGTGCTCGCCCTCGGTCCGTATGACGCGTCGCCTCTTGTCGGCGGCTCCTTCGCGCTCCATCACACCTATGCCACCGCGGGCGCCTACACGGTGACCGTGACCGTCTCGGACGGCCGGGGCGGCACGACGGCCGCGACCCTGCTGGCCAACGTCGGTGCGTACAGCTACGAGTTCCAGGAGCCCGTTGGCTCCTTCTTCGTCGTGGGCCGCAACCTGCCGGTGAAGTTCACCGTCCGCGGTCCTGACGGTGCTCTCGTTCTCGATCGGAGCGTGACCGTCGACGTCATCGACGCGTCAGGCGCGGTGGTCGCCGGCCCGTTCGTCTTCGGCGACCAGCCCAGCCGCTCCGTGACCTGGAGCAGCGGCGCCTACCACGTGAACGTCGACACCAAGGACCTGGCGCCAGGCATGTACTGGCTCCGCGTGCGGTTCTCGTCGCCGACGCTGACTGGCGAGTTCACGCTCGGCACGACGGCCACCGCGGGGGCGACGACGACCTCGACTAAGGCGCGCTTCCGCTAAAGCCGCTAGTACTGCCCCCACCGGGGGAAACGCACGGGGGATCGCCTGTAAAGGCGATCCCCCTGTTAATTAGCGACCATGAAGACGAAACGCACCCACTCATTCGCCCTCGCGCTCCTCGTGACCACGCTCTCCTTCTCCGGACTTGCTGGAGCCTTCGACGCCCCGACCCATCCCCGCACCACGCGCGAGTCCGTGAGCTCGTCGGGCACGCCCGCGGTGGGCACGATCACCGCGCAGGCCGGATCGCTCTCCGCGAACGGCCGCTACGTCGTCTTCATGTCCAACGCGACGAACCTCGCCGGTGTGTCGGGCAATCAGGTGTATCGCCACGACCGCACGACCGGCGCGACGGTCCTCGTGACGGTCGCGAAGAGCGGGACCGCGAGCACGCTCGGCGGTTTCGCCGCCTCGGTCTCTGCCGATGGTCGCTTTGTGGCCTTCGCGTCGGCCGGAAGCGACTTCGTGGACGGTGACACCAACAGCTCGCTCGACGTCTTCCTCCGCGACATGAACAGCGGCACGACCGCGATGGTCAGTGCCACGCAGGCCGGCGCTCCAGCAAATACCGGCGCTGCGGTGAACAACGCCGCCGGCAAGCGTGAGATCTCCGACGACGGCCGCTACGTCGTGTTCGCCTCGACCGCGACGAACCTCGTCGACGCGAACACCAACGGCAAGTCCCAGGTGTACGTGAAGGACATGCTCACCGGCGTCGTCACGCGCGCCTCGGTCGATGCGTCAGGCGCCGCCGGCAATGACACCAGCACGGTCCCGGCGCTTTCCGGCAACGGCCACGTCGTCGCCTTCGTCTCCCTCGCCGCGAACTTCTCGCCGCTCGCTGCGTCGCACACGTCGCAGGTCTTCGTCCGCGACCTCGAGCTCGGCACCACGACGCTCGAATCGGTGACGAGCACTGGCGCCATCGTCGCGGGTCGGCCGTCGACGTCGCCCGCGCTCTCCGCTGACGGGCACTACCTCGTGTTCGAGTCCCAGGCGCAGCTCGACCCGCGCGACCGCGATGGCCTCACCGGCTGGGACGTGTACCTGCGTGACCGCACGCTCGGCACGACCGCGTTCGCTTCGCTTACCGGTAACACGTTCTCGGGCACCGACAGCCGCGGCCCGTCGATCTCGGCGGACGGCCGCTGGGTCGCCTTCTACTCGATGGACAACCTGTTCGTCCCTGGCGATGTCAACAGCACCTTCGATGTCTTCCTCTACGACCGCATGACCGCGGCGGTCAGCCTGGCCTCGCAGAACGACGCCGGCCAGCAGGCGAACGCGGCAAGCACCGCACCGTCGGTCTCGTCCGACGGCCGCCTGGTGCTCTTTGTCACCACCGCGTCGAACCTCGTGACCTCACCGAGCAGCACCGGTGCACAGCTCTACACGCACGACATGCGCACCAACGAAGCGCCTGTGGTAACGCTCGGCGCCGACCAGACGCTGACTGAGGGCGTCAAGCTCTCGCGCCTCGCGAGCTTCAGCGACCAGGACGCATCGACCTCCTGGACCGCGACCGTCAACTACGGCGACAGCGCCGGCAGCGCGGCACTCGCGCTCAACGCCGACAAGACCTTCACGCTCGATCACCTCTTCAAGCCGGGCGCCTACGTCGTGACCGTCGTCGTGACCGATGACGCCGGCGCGTTCGGCACGGACTCGCTCAATGTGACCGTGACCAACCTCGCGCCGACCGTTCAGATCGGTGCGGCCGTCGACCTCACCTTCGATCCGACCCTTCGCCAGTCCGGCACCTTCAGCGATCCCGGCACGACCGAGACGTACTTCGCGACGGTCGATTACGGCGACGGCTCTGGTGGCCGCGCCCTCACGCTGACCGGAAACTCCTTCCTGCTCGACCACGTGTATGGCACGGCCGGCACGTACACGGTCGCGGTGACCGTGACCGACAGCGAAGGCGCGAGCGGCTCCGCCACCCTCGCGGTGACCGTTCGCAAGTTCAGCTTCCAGTGGCTCGAGCCCGTCGAGAGCTCGTTCACGGTCGGCCGCCTCCTGCCGGTCAAGTTCTCGGTCCTGCGCGCAGACGGCTCGCCGGTGCTCGACACCAGCGTCCGCGTGGACGTGCTCGACGCCTCCGGCACGGTGGTCGTCGGCTACATCTACGGCACGAGCCCGAGCGGATCGGTCACCTGGAACGGCAGCGACTACCACGTGAACGTCGACACCCGCGGCTTCGCGCCGGGCGACTACACCCTGCGCGTCAGCTTCTCGTCAGCGACCATGACCGGCTCGTTCACCAAGCAGGCCACGGTGAGCGCGACGGCCGCCTCGAACGGCAGCGACAAGAAGGCCGACAAGGCCGCGGACAAAGCCGACAAGGCCGCGGACAAGGCCGCTAAGTAAGAACCTAGGCGCTGAGGGCCGGCGCTCTCGTCTTCGAGAGCACGGCCCTCGCGATCTCCAGCGCAGCGTCCACGTCAGCCGCCGTCACATCGTTGTGCGTGACCGCGCGCAGGCGCGGCGAGTTACCCAGGTAGCGCGAGAATCGCAGCCCGCGCTCGGCGCATGCCTTCTGGAACGCGCCCGCATCCATCCAGTCGGCGGAGATCTCGAACCCCACGATGTTCGTGACCACCTTGGCCGCGTCGATCTTGATGCCGCCGATCTGCGCGAGACCGTTCGCGAGCGCCTTGGCGTTGCGGTGGTCCTCGACGAGCCGGTCGCGCATCTCCTCGAGCGCGACGAGCGCCGCCGCCGCGATCACGCCGGCCTGGCGCATCGCGCCGCCCAGCAGCTTGCGCACGCGCCGCGCCTTCGCGATCGTCTCCGCGTCGCCGCAGACGATCGATCCGACCGGCGCCGCGAGACCCTTGGAGAAACAGAACTGCACGGTGTCGACGCCCTGCGTGAGCGCCTTCGCGTCGACGCCGAGCGCCGCGGCGGCGTTGAAGATCCGCGCGCCGTCGAGATGCACGCGGAGGCCGCGCTCGTGCGCGAAGTCGCCGATCGCATTCGTCTGCGCCGCGGTGATGACCGTCCCGCCGCAGTTGTTGTGCGAGTTCTCGATGCAGATGAGCGCGGTGTGCGCGTGCATTCCCTGCGGGCGGACCGCGGTCCTCAGGTCGTCGAGCGAGGGAAGACCGTCGCGGTTCGGCACCAGTCGCGGCACGATGCCGCCCAGGACGAACGCCGCGTCCATCTCGTTCTGGTAGATGTGCGCGAGGTCGCCGAGGATCACCTCGTCGCCGCGCTGCGTCTGCGAGAGCACGCCGCAGAGGTTCCCCATCATCCCGCTCGCCACGTAGAGACCGGCCTCCTTGCCCACGGACTCGGCCGCCCGCTTCTCGAGCTTGTTGACCGTGGGGTCCTCGCCGTATTGGTCGTCGCCGACCTCGGCCTCGGCCATCGCCCGGCGCATGGCCGGCGTCGGCTTGGTGAACGTGTCGCTGCGGAACTCGAGGATCTTCATAGGGCGAGCGCCTCCTTGATGCGGACCACCGCCGCCACGAGGAGCGGCGCGACGAGGATCGCGGGCAGGTAGTCCGCGACCTTGACGTCGCGGATGCTCAACAGTTTCAGGCCCACGCCGATGATGAGCAAGCCGCCGACCGCGCTCATCTCGCGGAGCTGCAGCTCGGAGAGCAGCCCCGAGAACACCGAAGCGCCCAGCGCGAGGCCGCCCTGATAGACAAGGATGAGCGGGATCGTGAGCAGCACGCCCCAGCCCAGCGTCGCCGCCAGCGCGATCGCGGTGAAGCCATCGAGCACGCTCTTGATCGCGAGGAGACTGGCGTCGCCTTTCAGCCCGTTCTGGATCGAGCCGAGGAACGTGAGCGGGCCGACACAGAAGACGATCGACGCGGTCACGAACGCCTCGGCCACGGTCCCGCCACCGCCGCGCGCGGCGAAACGGCGCTGCAGCAGCGCGCCGAGATCGTTCAGCCGGCGGTCGACACCCCAGAGCGATCCAATGACGCCGCCGAGCAGGATGCTGCCGAGCATGTACAAGAGGTTCGACGTGTCGATCGCGAACTTCGTGCCCATGGCCAAGGTGAACAGCCCGACGCCGCGCACGACGTTCTCGCGGAGGCGCTCGGGAAGCCGGTCGCCGAGAACGGTGCCGAGCAATCCGCCAACGAGAACGGTGAGCGCGTTGAGGAGCGTCCCCGAGAGCGCGGCCAAAGTCTGCGTAGTATGCGAGGCCCATGCGCCCGTCCGAGCAGATCCGCTTCTGGGCCCACGAGCTCGCGGCGATGGCGCGTACGGGACTGGAGTTCGCGACGAACGAATACGACCGCGATCGCTTCGACCGCATGCTCGCGATCGGTGAAGGGATGGCCGCGATGACGATCGAGGCCGACTTCACGCCGGAGCGTCCGTACCTGTCGGACATCGGGATCGCGAGCCCCAAGGTGGGCTGTTCCGTCGCCGCGTTCGACGGCGCCGGCCGCGTCGTGCTGATCAAGCGCGCCGACAACGGTCGCTGGGCGCTTCCGGGCGGCTACGCCGAGGTCGGATCGCCGCCGTCGGTCAACGCGCTGCGCGAGCTCCACGAGGAAACGGGATTCCACGCCGAGCTCGAGCGGCTCGTCGGCGTCTACGACAACAAGAGCCTCGGCGGCGTCTCGCCCTACCAGTTCTATATCTGCTGTTTCCGCGCGCGGATCACCGGCGGCGACGCGACGCCGTCGGTCGAGACGCCGGAGGTGGTGCTCACCGATCCGGCGTCATTGCCGGAGAACATGTCATTGCTGCAGCGCACGATGCTCGCGGACTCGCTCGTGCCCGACGCTGCGGCGGTGTACCAGTGACGAAGATCGCGGTCTGGTCCGCGTTCGGCGGAATGGCGAGCGAGCTGCCGCGATTGCTGACGGGCGAGGACGTCGTCGCGCCGAAGGACGAATCGGAGCTCGCCAGCGCCGCTGACGCGGAGTGCGCGATCGGGACGAACAACGGCGCGCGTGTCCGCAAGCTGCTCGACGCGGCGCCGAAGATCCGCTGGTACCACTCCGTCGGCGCGGGCGTGGAGAATCTCGTCGACGTCCCCGAGTTCAAAGAGCGTGGCATCACGCTGACCAACAACAGCGGCTCGTACGACATCCAGATCGCGGAACACGCGATCGCGTTCATCCTCGCCGGCGCGAAGCGGCTCCACGTCTACCGGGATCAGCAGGCGCGACGCAATTGGAAGGAGCACCGGCAGGATGAGCTGCGCGGAGCCACGCTCGTTGTGTACGGCCTGGGCAGCATCGGCGCGGAGATCGCTCGCCTCGGGGCGGGGCTGGGGATGCACACCATCGGCGTGCGCCGCCGGGTCGAGC
>JBDUCG010000284.1:0-2898 GCA_040003565.1 Chloroflexota bacterium
TCACCGCCGCGATGCCACCGAAGGTGAGCGGCCACCAGCGCAGCGCGCTGACGCGCAGACCGGCGAATCTGAGTACGAGTGTTTGCAGCGTCGCGAGCGCGAACGCGAGCACGCCGATCGCGACGTACCACTGAAGCTGGAGCCCGCAGACCGCGGCTCCGGACAACGCGATCGCGGCGGCGTTCGCAGCCGCGTACGCGACCACGAAGCGCGCGCGCCACATGCTCAGCTGGCGGGCTTCTCCAACACCCAGCGCCACGTCCACCCGACTACGGGCGAGGTGACGAGCGCGGTGGCGGCGATGAGGTCGAACGGGTTCGCGGTCGTCGCACCCGCGTAGATCGCGACCACCAGCCAGGCAGCCGAGAGCGGGAGCGCGATGCGAAGCTTGCCCATTCCCATCCTGTTCCGAAGATATCGCCCGCGCCTTGCCGCGACCACCACCAACGGGGGGTCACCAGTTTCCTTTGTGGATCACTTGCTCCACCGGTCGATGGCCGCGTTTGAGCGAAGGCGACGGGCGGTCGTGTGGCTTTGCGTAGCCGATCGCGATCGTGCCGATGGCCGTGAGCTCCTCCGGCACGCCGAACGTTCCGCGGAATTTGGGCTGATCGGAGATGCCGAAGAAGACCGCGCCGAGACCGGCGTCGACGGCGGTCATGAGGATGAGCATCGCGGCCATGCCGGTGTCGATGTCCCAGTACGGCACTGGCCAGCGTTTCTCGTCCATGTCGGTCCAACCTTTGTCCGACTCCGCGTATCTAGCTAAATAGGCGCGTTTATGGCTGAGGCAGACGATCAGGAGCGGCGCCTTGAACATGTCGGCCCAGCCGAACTCCGACCGCTTGTCCGCCGGCCACAGCGCATCCCAGTAGCGGGCGGTCTGCTCGGGGCCTTCGAGCGCCAGGAACGCCCAGCCCTGGCTGAACCCCGCCGACGGCGCCCGCTGCGCGTTTGCCAGGATGCGGCCGACGACGTCGCGCGGGATCGGGCGGTCCTCGAAACTCCGGACCATCTTCCGCTTGCGGACGACGTCCTGGAACTCCACTAGGTGCGGCGGTAGCGGCCCGACGCGCGGCGCAGCAGCTTTTCGTCCACCAGGTAGCGCCGCAGCATCGCGTGGTCGGAGTGGACGCCCTGCAGGATGCGATTGACCTCGGACTCGTGGTATTCGCGGCCCGGCTCGAAGCGCAGCGCGAGGTGTCGCAGCACGGCGATCCGGTCGGCGCGAGACGACGGGATCGTCTCGAGATGTCCGGCCTTGAAGAAGCGGGCCAGCTCCGGAGGGCCGTCGAACTCCTCTATCCGGCGTTCGTTCCCTTCCTTCAACACTGTGACGAACTGTACGGCAGGGGCATCCGCGGAGCGACAATACGGGCGCATGGCCGACCCGACGACCGCGACGGCGAGCCGGATCCAGATCGTCGAGGTCAGCCCGCGCGATGGGCTGCAGGCCGAGGCCAAGACCCTGCCGACCGAGACCAAGCTCGAGCTCATCACGCGCCTGGCGGAGGCCGGGCACACCGTCATAGAGGCCACCTCGTTCGTGAACCCCAAGGCTGTGCCGCAGCTCGCCGATGCGGAGGAGCTGATGCGCGCGCTGAAGCGCCGCCCCGGCGTGCGCTACCCGGTCCTCGTGCCGAACGAGAAAGGACTCGAGCGCGCGCTGGCGGCCGGCGCGGACGAGATCGCGGTGTTCGCGTCGGTGTCGGAGAGCTACTCGAAGAAGAACCTGAACCGCTCGCGCGACGAGGTGCTCGACGGATACCGGGACGTCGTGCGCCGCGCGAAGGATGCGCGCGCCCGCGTGCGTGGCTACCTCTCGATGGTCATCGCCGATCCCTGGGACGGTCCGACGAAGCCGGAACTGGTCGTCGAGTGCGCGAAGCGCCTGCTCGCCATGGGCTGCGATGAGCTATCGCTGGGAGACACGAGCGGCGTCGGCACGCCGGGCGAAGTGCGCACGCTGCTGCGCGCGTTCGCTGACGCGCAGATCGCGAACGACAAGATCGCGCTGCATCTGCACGACACCTACGGGCAAGCGCTCGCGAACGCGTTGGCCGCGATCGAGCTGGGCATCACGACCTTCGACGCGAGCGTTGGGGGCATCGGCGGCTCTCCCTTCGCGAAGATGGCCGCCGGCAACCTCGCGACAGAAGATCTGGTGTGGATGTGCAACGGCCTCGGCATCGAGACCGGCCTGCAGGTGGAGCGCCTCGCGGCAACGAGCCAGTGGATGTCGCAGCAGCTCGGCCGCGAGCTGCCCGGACGCGTCGCCCGAGCGCTGTGGACGCGCGCCTAATATCGAGCCGCGCTTCGAGGGGAGGCCAGCTCATGGCAAAGACCGCTGCGGCCAGGAAGCTCCAGAAGGTGGCCCAGAAGAACCTCGACATTTACGGCAGCAAGCCGATCCCCTGGTCACGCCCCCGCAAGCAGCTCGACGCGTTTTCGGCGGGCCCTGGTAGCAGCGTCTGGCTCTCGACCACCCGACCTGACGGTCGGCCGCACGCGGCCGGCATCGGCGCGGTCTGGCTGGACGGCAAGTTCTACATCGTTTCGGGACCGCGGACCCAGAAGAGCCGCAATCTCGCGAAGAACTCGAACTGCGTCATTACGCTCTCGCTGCCCGACATCGACCTGGTCGTCGAGGGCACCGCGATAAGGGTGACCGACGATGCGACTCTCAGGCGGCTGGCGAAGCGCTACAACGAGCAAGGCTGGCCGGCCAAGGTGAAGGACGGCGCATTCACCGCCAAATACAGCGCGCCGAGCGCCGGCCGTCCGCCGTGGTACCTCTACGTCATGACGCCGAGAGTGGCGTTCGGGGTTACCACCGGCGAGCCGCATGGCGCGATGCGCTGGCGGTTCACGGCCTGAGCCGCGCCGCAGACCTGATCT